>JAYWDP010000266.1:0-14561 GCA_043779775.1 Cyclobacteriaceae bacterium | reverse complement strand
GAGGGCTCCGAAGTAATTGTGCCGTCCAATACTTACATCGCCACGATTCTCTCAATACTAAATTGCGGACTCACGCCAGTACTGGTGGAGCCAAACATTGCCACTTACAATATAGATTCTCAAGGCATTGAAGAGGCCATCACCAAAAGGACTGTGGCGATCATAATCGTGCACCTGTATGGTAAATGTTGTTCGATGGATGAGATCACAAATTTGGCTACTAAACTTGACTTGAAACTCATTGAGGATTGCGCCCAGGCACATGGCGCAATGTTTAAGGGAAAAAAAGCGGGAACCTTTGGGGATTATGGAGCCTTCAGTTTTTATCCCACCAAAAATCTTGGCGCTTTGGGTGATGGAGGCTGCCTGACCACAGGCCAGGAGGAACTGAACAGAAGAGTAGGCCTGCTTCGCAATTATGGTTCGGAAAAAAAATATTACAACAAATTAATTGGTGTCAACTCCAGGCTTGACGAATTGCAGGCCGCATTCTTGCAGGTAAAACTCAAATCACTGGATAACATCAATGAACATAAGCGTGTGCTCGCCGCAATCTATGACAAAGAGTTACGATCGGATTTTATCAAGCCAGTGGTGGACAACGATTATTATGATGTGTACCATATTTATAACGTCAGGCATCCTCAACGAGACAGACTTAAGGAATACATGCTTAAGTATGAGATCAAGACCGAAATCCATTATCCTTTGCCGCCTCATCTGCAAGAAGCACTGAAGGGAAGATTTGGCAAACAGTCTTATCCGATTTCAGAAGAAATTCATGACACCACATTGAGTTTGCCAATTTCCTATTTTCATTCAGAAGCCGATATAAGAAAGGTTGTTGATGTCATGAATAAGTTCTAAGGATGGTAAGGCAGGATGTCTATTTTATATTTGCTTCAGGAGATCATTGTTGACCGCCATGGCCGATCAAACCCCTGAAATCTCAATCGTAACGCCCAGCTATAACATGCTGTCCTACCTGCCGATGTGCTGCGCTTCGGTGATGGACCAGGAGGTGCGGCATGAGCATGTAGTGATGGATGGCGGATCAACGGATGGTAGCGCGGAATGGCTTAAGACCAACACCAATATTGTAGCTGTTTCAGAAAAGGACCGTGGCATGTACCATGCGCTCAACAAGGCCATTGCCATGACACGTGCCGAAATCATAGGTCACCTTAATTGTGATGAACAGTATTTACCGGGTGTATTAAAGTTTGTTAAGAAATTCTTTGATGAGAACCCGGACGTCGATTTTATTGCTGCAGATTTTCTCGTTATCGACCAGGAAGGTGCGTTGCTGGCCTATCGCAAATCCTTTCAGCCCCGGTGGCAATATTTTTTCAGTAATTACCTATACACAACTACCTGCACATTATTTTATCGGCGAAAAGTATTTTTAGAGTGCAGTTTTAATGAATCCTTCAAATCGATTGCCGATGTGATATTCCTCTACGAGGTGATGAAACGGGGATTTATAGGAGGTCATGTTAAGAGATACTTTGCTGTGTTTACATTTTCGGGCACCAACTTAAGCCTGAATCCTATTTCTGATGTTGAAAAAAAAGAGTTTAACAACACACTTCCCCGATGGTACCGCATTCTGAAACCTGTATTCTTTATGTTGTTTTTTGTCGAACGCATCCTAAAGGATACCTACCGGGAAAAATCTTTCTTATCTTATTCTATCTTTACGAAGGAGAGTTTGTCAAAACGAAAAATGCTTACCAAAATGAATCCGGGTTTTCGTTTGAAATTTAAATCCACTCCTGAAATGCGCTGAGACTATGTCAGACGCGATTAATCAGAAGATTTAATGAATTATGGATTATGCTGAGTAAGATTGTAAGAGTCAAAATTCAAAGCCTATTGCGGAGGACTAATCTGTTGACCATGGCGGAGAAAATCCGTTATAGGATAAAGGTATGGTCTTTGGATAGCCAGAATAGGAAATTTATCAGGCAAAATCCTGACTTTGTCCTTCCTCCGCCACACCTGGCTTACGATGCATACTCCGCGCCTGAATGGGATTTTTATAAATCCAGTGGTGAGGGTACCGCCACATTTCTTGCTGCTACGATGCGGAAATATTGCAATCTTTCACAAGCTTCTCTCTCAGTTTATGAATGGGGTTGCGGCCCGGGTCGTGTGATCCGACACTTGCCATCCACCTTAGACAAGACCACACAGGTTTATGGTTCAGACTATAACAACGAGACCATTGCGTGGTGTTCAAAACATATTGAAAATGTGAGCTTTTTGCTTAATGAACTGAATCCGCCACTTTTATATGAGGATAATAAATTTGACTTTATTTATTGCATTTCTGTTTTCACGCATCTTTCGGAAGCTACTGGACTGAATTGGGCTAGCGAATTATACCGCATCCTAAAACCCAATGGCATTTTACTTGTTACGACGGCAGGTGATAATACCTTCGAGACAGAAATGCTGAGCAAGGAAAAAAGGAAGTACCTGGAACAGGGAATTGTGGTGCGGGGTGATTATGAAGAAGGAAAGAAAATGTTTTTAGCGCGACATAATCCTAAATACGTGAGGGAAAAGCTATTGAGTAGATTTCAATTTATAGAACATGTTCCTGCTGGATTTCCATTTATTGCACAGGATTTCTGGCTTGTTCGAAAAACGAAATGAATAAATTAATTCTTGGAAAGGGAATGAGATTCAACAAGTATTACCCGTTTGCCCTTATTTATTTCTTCGTAAACGCGGTAGGCCTTCCGTTTGGGATGTTGTATACGATCCTGCTGACTCCGTTATTTTATGTGTGGTTGCTACTGAAGCGCAAAAAGCTGATCCTTTTAAAATACCTAATTGTGACCACACCCTTCATCATCAATCATCTTATCAACGGAGTCGATCAGTTTCAATATTGGAGGTCGGTGGTGCTGTATTTCACGGTTTATATATTTTGTTACACATTTTACATTTTCATTAAAACCTATGGAGATTTAGCGGGAATTTTTAAGAAAATTCTTGTCATCAATTTTATTTTAACACTGTTGGCATTTGCATTTCTGTTTACACCCTATCGTCATTTTTTCTGGACTGACTGGTCCATGGAGTTTGGTGGCTTTCAAATTGAGAATTGGCCGCGCCTTATAATGTTTACCTATGAGGCTTCATATTATTCAACCCTCTGGGTTCCAATATTTGCCTATTATTTCGTAAAATATATTCTCAAGCAAATAGAGACGAATGCATTTGTGGTAATGCTAATGATTCTTTTGCCCCTCGTTGCCTCATTCTCAATGGGGGTAATAGCAGGATTGATTCTGTCAATATCATTTTTATTCATAGTCAACTCCTCAAGGGTATTGAGCAGCAAGACGATGTTGTTTTCTTTTCTGGCTGTGTCCTTTTCGCTTGTCCTGGCTTTTGTTTTTCTGTTGATTTTTTATAGAGATAATCCTTTTTTTTTAAGAATTATTCAGATCGTAGCCGGTGCGGATGGTTCAGCCAATGGCAGGACCGTAGAAGCATTCAAATTGGCTTATATCATTGCGGATCTCAAAAGTATATGGTGGGGTATTGGCTTCGGCCAACTGAAAATAATGGGGGATAGTGTAATAAAAACATTTTATCAGTATCCCGAAGAATATGGACAGGTAAGTATCCCTTGCACTTTTGCAGAAACCCTTGCGTTATTTGGAGTTGTGGGAGCTGCCTTACGCCTTTTTGTTGAGCTGTTTTTGTTTTATACGACGCGGGTACTGAGCAATTATTATCGCACACTATTGTTTATTTTTATTTTCATTTATCAGTTTACGGGCAGCTTTACAACAAACATTGCTGAATACGTGATTTGGATATTGGCCTTTACCAATATTTTTCCTCAATTTGATAAACAGGCAAATAAAGGAACTACCATTCAATTACCATGAGCTAGTCAGCAGGCAGCGCTGATGGTCCCTCACTATACTATCGTTACTTTTACCGAAAGGTTATCCGCCTTATAGAATATGAGAATCGGCATTGATGCAAAATGGTATTTTGAAGGTCCGCCCAGCGGCCGGAGGGTGGTCAAGAGTCTGGTAGACCAGCTTTTGAAAATGGATGATCAAAACGAGTATATTATTTTTCTAAATAGAAAGCAAAAGAACCGTCCTTTCGTTGGAAAAAAGAATAATGTAACTCTATGCTATGTCTGGGCCGGCAATAACCTGCTGTCAAATTTATTGATACTTCCCTTTCAGGAAACCCGATATAAAATTGACGTTTTGCTCTACCAGAATTTTATATCCCCCTTGGGTGCTGGAAAGAAAATAGCGTACATCCATGATGTACTATTTTTGTCAAATCCTGAATACTATACCGTCTTTGAACGATTGTATTTTGCGCCTTTAAAATTTCTTGCCAGGAGAGCTCATGCCATCATTACGGTCTCGGAAGAGGAAAAAAAAAGACTCCTGCGGTATGGATTTTGTGAAGACCCAGATAAAATTATAGTAGCCTACCATGGCGTTGATGAAAGCTTTATGCCACTGAAAAGATATGAGCCGGATCACGTCGATGAAGTAAAAAAAAGATTCAACTTACCTGCTCAATATCTGTTATATGTCGGCAGGTTAAACTTGAGAAAGAACATTGACAATCTGTTGCATGCAATTCCCCTATTGCAAAACAAAAAAATTCCCCTACTGATTGTGGGTGCCGAAAACTGGAAAAAATCCAATCATGAGGGTATCATACGGAAATTGGGAATCGAGAACCGGATTATTTTTACCGGCGCTATTTACAAGGACCTGGGTGTTGTGTATGCTTTGGCGAAGGTGTTTTGTTTTCCGTCCTATGCCGAGAGTTTTGGTTTGCCGCCCCTGGAGGCGATGGCTTGTGGGGTTCCGGTGGTTGTTTCCAATACTACTTCATTGCCCGAAGTATGCGGGAATGCCGGCAACTATGTTCAGCCCGATCAGCCGGAGGAGATTGCTTTGGCTATTGATAATCTATTGACCAATGATCAACTTTACGAAGAGAAAAGGCGATTGGGCTTGGAGCAAGCAAAAAAATTCACCTGGGCGCACACATCGCAATCCATTCTGGAGTGCATGTGTGCTGGCCTGAAGAAATAATATACCTTGAAGAACTTATTAGAAAAAATCATTGGAAGACTTAAGAGTGATCCTGCATATAAACTGGATGAACGTTATTTAACAAGACAATTGATTTATATCGTCTACTACCGGTTCTGTCAAGCGATCCGGGGACTCTTACTCAAAATAAAAATAACTTCATCCGGCGCAGTTTTCTGCGGTCGAAAAGTAATCATACAACACGGCTATCAATTCAAGGCGGGCAAGAGTCTTATTGTAGAGGATGGTGTCCATATCAATGCGTTGTCTGAAAACGGTATTGTGGTCGGCGACCAGGTCACCATTGCGAAGTATGCTGTGCTGTCTTGTACGGGTGTGATCGCCAACAAAGGAATCGGGATTCGCATTGGTAATAATTCAGCTATTGGGGCCCAATCTTTTTTAGGAGGCCAGGGCGGCATTACCATTGGCAATGATGTGTTCATGGGTCCGCAGGTAAAAATATTTTCGGAGAATCATAGGTATGAAAGTCCGGATGTTCTTATTCGGAAACAGGGAGAATCACGTAAAGGCGTGGTCATTGAAGATAATTGCTGGATTGGTGCAGGGGTAACTATCCTCGATGGTGTCATCATATCCAGAGGGTGTATCGTTGCAGCGGGCGCTGTAGTTACACAGTCCTTGCCTGAAAATTCATTGGCGGCAGGTGTTCCGGCCAAAGTGATCAAGCAGAGAGCATAGTAATGAAATGCGAGACTTACATGGGCTTCGAATCCCCACCTACGCTGAGACAGTTTCGGCGGGCAGGCGTTCAGGGTGACGGTATTGATCAATCTCTTTGGAGGATGTCAGGCTGAATGTTGAAGTGCGCTGCAAACTTCGAGATTCGGTGTTCGACGTTGGACATTCAAAATTCTGTTTAAAATTTATTTAACTGCTGAAGACTCAGACTTTTTGTAGCGTACACTGAAGAGTGTGAACAGCAGAGAAAAGAAAACAATCCCTTTGTTTGATTCGAGGATGGATTCGGAGAAGCTGAAGGCCAGTGTAATGATGAGAAAACTTATAAATTTTAAATCCATGTGGATGAATGCTGCCCTGAAAAACCGAACATAAAGAAATGCCATGAGCGCAACTCCGATGAGACCGAGTTGGACAAAGGTATAAACCCATTGATTGTGACTGTCCCAATCGATATATCCATTGAGCTGATATTGGGGAAGTGCATAAAGAACGTTGATATAATCCTGTGCATCGCCGGTTCCAACACCGGTCAAAAAAGCATGATCTTTGCAGATGTTCACGACAGAAATTTTCCAAAACAAAAGCCGCATGTTCAGATCATTATAATACATGTCATGACCTCTGAAATCGTCCAGGGTTAAAACTGAAAGGTGCTCGCTTAGCCCGGTAAATCTGCTCCGGGTAGTCTCATTAAAATAAAACAGGATAGCGACCGATAGCCACATCAATAAAATAGCCGTAGCAAAAATCTTTTTGTTGGTCAATCTTTTGTAAAGAAAAAAGACTGAAGCCAGGCCAAAGGCCATAATACCGGTCTTTGATGCAATCAAAATCAGGATAATGAGAGAATACGTGAATAAAACAGCAATTATTGCGTAGCCATATTTCTTTTTGACATACTCATCAAATATATTATCAATTAACAGCAGAGAACCACTGGCAAAGTAAATCGAATAGTACACATAATGAATTGAGGTTACATTTTCAAAGTAGAATGCATGGGAATCATGAATGACCAACGTTTTGAAGGTGGCAATAACCAGCAAAACGACGCTGCTAAGTAGGGTGATGGTCCCAATTCTTTTTAAGATCAGGCTGATATCTGCGTCAACTTTATGAAGGAGTGGCAGTACGATAAGTGGAATCAATAATAGGCTAAGTTTTTTTTCCAGAACAAAAAAACCTGTTTGATAATTTGTCGTGTATAAAAGTCCGATAACCTGTAGGAAGTACATTGCGACAATAATCCTTAGAAAGGGATTTTCCTTGAAGGTAGTGACGATGTCTTTGGGCCGGATGTAATACAAACAGAATCCCAGTAAGACGATCAGCGTTATGTTGCTAATGATCAGCGGAAAAAACATTCCGGCATACGTCAGACAAATCAACCAGGTTAAAACTCTTTTAGTATTTTTGATATCAACGGGCATTCGGACTTTAAGATATTCACAAGAATACAATTTAAATTAGTAAGGAATAGTTGTTATTGCACCAATATTTCACAGCAGAAGAATGAAAATCGCTATTCTTGGAACGAAAGGTATTCCTAATAATTATGGAGGGTATGAACAATTCGCAGAATATATTTCACAGAAATTAGTAACCCGTGGTCATCAGGTGACTGTGTATAATCCATCTTTCCATGCCTTTGAGGGGAAGGTATTTAATGGCGTAGAAATTATTCGTAAGTACAGTCCGGAAAAATTGATTGGAGGTGCTGCGAATTTTATTTATGATTTTCTTTGCCTGAAAGATGCCCTATCAAGGGATTTTGATATTATTTATGAAGCAGGCTATCACAGTGTTGCTATTTCCTATAAACTTCTCAACGTGCGGAAAAGAAAGGGACCTGTCTTAATTACTAATATGGATGGACTTGAGTATAACCGATCGAAATGGAACTCGTTGACGCAAGGACTTATACGGAAATTGGAGAAAATAGCCGTGAATGAATCTCCTTACATGATTTCTGATAACCTGGGCATTCAGGAGTACTACCAGTCAAATTTTGGAAAGAATTCATTCTTTATTTCCTATGGTGCCGACCCAGTTGAAGATTTCAACGAGGCATTTCTGAAGCCCTATAATTTGGGAAAATATAATTATCAGATGTTGGTGGCACGGTTGGAGCCGGAAAATAATATTGCAACGATTTTAGATGGATATACTCTTTCGAAAACAAATACACCCTTTATTGTCATCGGGAATCATAATACCTCTTATGGTAAATATTTAAAACAGAAATATTCCAACGAACTCATTCGTTTTGCAGGGGGTATCTACAATAAAAGTGAACTCGATGCCCTCCGTCATTATTCAGCCGCCTATTTTCATGGTCATTCGGTAGGTGGGACCAACCCATCCTTATTGGAGGCTATGGCGTGTGAGTGTTTTATCGTTGCGGACAACAATGTATTTAATAGAAGCGTCCTCTTCGATTCAGCTCACTATTTTAAAAATGAAACCGAGGTGAAACAGCTTATAGAAGAACTCCCCTTTTTAAGAGATAGGGATCGTGAATCTTTTATTAAGGAAAACAATACTAGAATTAAGACCCAGTACAATTGGGACACCATCGTTACTCAGCATGAAGACTTGTTCAGGAAGTTATCGCAAAAGCCGTAGGACTTAGTAGCTCTTGTATGTCAATCAGCTAACTTACACGCCAATATGGGTGTCCCGTATGACTTGAATACTTTAGCATCTAAATAACCTCAGGTTTAGTAAGTTCAATGAATAAGCAATCAAAAGAAATCAGTTTTCGCTTTTTTCTGCTTGCCTTTGTTTTTTTTATCCCTATTTCCCAAAATTTAAGCATCAAGCTACTCATCCTGACGATTGTATTGAGCTTGATTATAGTTAATAATGTGAAATGGAGATATGAGATGATAGGCAATGGGGGAGACTTGCTCCTATATTTTGGAATTCTGGCAGGGGGTCTTTTTTATACGGATGACCTCTCAACAGGATTCAGTGTTCTAGAGAAGAACCTCAGTTTCATAATGGTGCCCCTGCTGTTTAGCAGGATTGACATCCTGGACAAGGAACTGATGAACAGGATATTTTCAGTATTTACAGCGGGTGTCATCGTTGCTTCCTGCATCTGTCTGGGGCATGCTGTATGGAGGGATGTTTATGAGCATTATCCCAGCGGATACTATTATGACCAATTTACTGCCGTCATTGATTCACATCCTACGTACATGGCTTACTATGTCTGCTTTTCAATCATCTTCTTGTTATACCTTATTTCATACGAACCCAACAGCAAAATGAAGAAGATACTGATCATCCTCGGGATTCTTTTTCTTTCTTGTATCCTGATGCTGACGGCCGGTCGATCCACCTTCGTAAGCATGTTGATGATGGCTTCATTTTTCTTTCTTAAACTATTGTTCGAACCGCACCCGATCAAAAAAAAATTACGAGGAATTTCAGTAACCATCTTACTTCTCTTCATTATCCTCTTTCAAAGCCCGTATTCGAATAGAATATTCCCCAATTTTCCCAACGGAAGGTCTCCTTCATTGGATCAGATAAAAGGGGATTCATGGGAGCGATTGGTTTTATGGAAGTCCTCGATCGACGCGTCTTCTAATATTCTTGTAGGAGTGGGCACGGGAGATTACACCAGGGTAATGAATGAATATTATAATGCTCACGGCCTATCGCAATTTGCTGAAGTAAATTTCAATGCTCATAATCAGTTTATTCAGATTCTCTTTTCCAATGGAATATTAGGGTTGTTTGCTCTGATCCTTATTATGAGCCGACCGATTTTTCTTTCCGTGAGAAGGCAAAATATATTTGGTATGCTAACGTTCTTTCCATTTTTAATTTACGGCATATCAGAAGTCTTTTTAGGCCGGTATCAGGGAATTATCTTTTTTGTTCTGCTACATCAGATATTTGTAAAGTACCTAAACCAAAACACCGAGAAATTTTCAATGAAGAATCTTTAGAAAGGACTATTTTACAAGTATCGGGCAATTTATGTCCCCGATTCGGATTTGCTCATTGATTTAAAGATATTTGGGTCGATGAAAAAAAGATTGTCCTTCCTGCTCGTATTCCTGTTTGTTCTGGGTGATTTATTTTTTCTAAACCTTTCCATTATACTTTCTTACCATTCGTGGGATGGTCCTTCCCTGGAGCTGGATCTCTCCAACCGCATTTATCTTTTTATCTTCAGCAACATTGCCTGGTTCTTCCTTATGTTGACTACCAACCCATACCGTATTTCGCAAGCCACACAATTCAAATTAATTTTCAGAAGTCACTTCAGCTTTATTTTCATTCATCTGCTGACAGTGATTTCTTTGGTTTTCTTCTTTGACAAGAATTACACCACAAGCCAAATAATTTTCCTGTATGGGTTCTTTATCCCGGTGGTCTTTTTGTGGAGACTGTTGTTTTTCTATTTCATCAGAACTATCAGAAATCAGGGATCCAGCAGAGTTCAATACATTATTGTGGGACAGGGTGTGCTCGCTCAGGACATTCGAAGGAATTTCAGATTCCATCCTGAATACGGATATAAATTCCTGGGGTACTTTAATGAATCGCCGGCACAACAGGATGTTAAACCCTTTGATAAGATTCAGTCATTTTGCCTGGAAAATAAGGTTCTCGAAATTTATTGCTGCCTGCCGGATATCAGCCATTTAGAATTAAAGAAGTTAATAGATTTTGGTTTGAACCATTTTATTAAGGTTAAGTTAGTCTCCGATAACCGTGCCTTTTACCAGAAGGGTATCCAGCTGGAGCGGTTTGGACAGATTCCAGTATTGAATGCTGCCGCCATTTCACTGGACGAGACCATCAATCAAGTCATTAAAAGAATTTTTGATTTGTGTTTTACAATTATTTTATTTTTTACTGTGCTAATTTGGCTCATGCCCCTATTAATTATACTGATCAAACTGGATTCAAAAGGTCCCGCCATCTATAAGCAACTGAGGGCTGGGAAAAGAAACCATCCCTTTAAGTGCCTTAAATTCAGGACTATGGTGTTGGACGATGACGCTGAATTTGTTCAAGCTACCCTGAATGATCCCAGGGTGACCCGGCTGGGAAAACTTCTCAGAAAAACCAGTCTGGATGAATTTCCCCAATTTATCAATGTATTGAAGGGTGAAATGTCTGTTGTCGGGCCGAGGCCTCATCCATTTAAGCTCAATGACGACTTCGCCCAGAAGCTTAGGCAACTCAATTCCCGACATTATGTAAAACCGGGAGTGACTGGATTAGCACAATGCAGGGGCTACCGGGGAGAGACAAAGAATATTCTTGAGATGAAACACAGAATCGTGCTGGACCGGTTTTATGTTGAAAATTGGTCTTTACTGTTTGACATTGAAATTATATTTAAGACGGTTCTGAGTTTGCTGAAAGCTAGCGAAAAAGCTTTTTAAATAAATTCGACCGAAAACCTAGTTGCTTAATTTGTAATAGGAAGCGCGTACCTTGTATAAGCTGTCCGTTTTCTTCAGGATATATCCGTGTTGAAGCAGGTTGATCTCAATGTCATCGGGAATGGGCCTTACATCAAAGCCATCAAGGTACCACACTCCCGATGGTTTTTTATTTTCTATGGAAAATTCACCAGGAAGCAGGGCCCGGAAAGGCGCTTGAAAGGACTTGAAATAGTAATTGCAATACCATGCATGCCGGCTGACGACTACATCGCTTGGCTGTGAGGTTTGCATGACGAGGGTGGCCATGCCCCTCCAGTCTTCTTTACGATCTTTTGAATAAAACTTCTCGATTACTACAAGACTGAAAAATGAAGAACAACAGGTGGCTATCAATAGGATGATTCGGAGTTTGTCCTTCAAAAGACAGAAGCCCAGGCTTATGATAACAATGATGGAAGGCAGGGCAATTATGGTATATCGCTCCTGTAGCATAGGAGTCTGAATGATGGAGTAGATAAGTGGGATCAGAAAGCTGAAAACAACTCCACCGAATAAGATAAAGTCAATGCGATCGATGGTACTTTCAGACCTGAATTTTTTGTACTGAATGAATAAATAGTACAGAATCAGAGGGCCGAACACAAAACAAGACAGAGCATCTTTGAAATACACATAAAAGTATTGGATGGGGAAATAAATTAGTGGCATCTCTATCCAGAAGTGTTCTGCTTGTACATCTGAAAAGAATACCGGAATCCAGGGGAGGATCATGACAACGATTGCTATTGCTGAAAGCGTTGATAAAAAAATAAATCTGCGGTTGGGGGAGTAGAAAATGACCGTTAAGACAAAGAGGATGCCTTGGGTGACAAGCACGACCAAACCGAAATAGTGTGTATAAATAACTAACGCAGTAGACAGGGCATATAAAATAAAATCTGATCCCTTCTCATATTTCGTGGCCCGGATGAAAAAAAGGTAGGATAGTGAAGAGGACAGAAAGACAAGGGTATAAAAACGGACTTCCTGTGAAAAATATATGTGGATGTAACTCAGTGAAGTGATCAGTGATGCGATTAACCCCACCCGTGTGTTTTTTACTTCTTTGCCGAGAAAAAATATGACAACCACTCCAGCTATTCCGAGGAGGGTCGCGAGTAGCCTTCCATACAAGTCATTGAATGGAAAAATCTTGAGCCAGTTGTGAAGCAACAGAAAATAGGCGGGTGGCTGATCGACTACACTGTATTGCAGTACAGCAGATGTATTCAGATCGGGATCGGCCCCATTCATGGAAGCAATTTCATCAACCCAGAGACTTTGATAATCGAGATGATAAAGGCGCAGGGCTAACGCCAGTAATACAATGACGAAAAGAGAAATGGCCGTTGCCTGTTGTCGAAAGAACGTTTTTAGACCCAATCAGCGAAAGTGTTTAGTGCACAGAAAGTTCCTTGATTTAGCTAATTTTACCAACCAGGATCAAGATACTTTAAATTTTTTGTCACGCATGGTAAGCCCTTCTGAATATAAATTGATTTCCCATAGGCCCGATGCAGGTGCGGCCCAATAGATGGAATTATGATCTCTATGACCCGATTGGCCGTTTTTTCATTCATCGCTTTTCTTATTTCCTTCCTGATATTCCCTGTAATTATCAAGGTATTCAAACAATTGAAGTGGTTTGAGTCACAAGGGACCCACAAGATCCATTCAGACTTTGTGCCTTCGATGGGAGGTGTATCCATATTGGTCGGGGCGACACTGGCTTTGCTGATGGCCCTGCCGCTGCAGCAATGGATCATCATGAAATATTTCTTCATCTCCGTCGCCCTGATGTTTTTGATAGGCCTTCGCGATGATGTGCTGGCCCTCAGTCCACGACAGAAGTTATTTAGCCAGTTTTTGCCGGTGTTTGTTATGGTGGTGTTGGATAATGTTACTCTTACTTCGTTTTATGGAACGTTGGACGAAGGAATTTTCCCGGTCCCTGTAACTTATTTCATCAGCTTGTTCACCGTGATCATCATTACTAATGCCTATAATCTTATCGACGGTATTGATGGCCTGGCCGGCAGCCTTGGATACATCATTTTATTCTTTTTTGGTGTTTGGTTTTACGTTGCAGATTTACAGTATTTAAGTCTGATCGCCCTGTGCTTCGCCGGCTCACTCTTTGCCTTCTTACTCTTCAACTGGCAACCCTCGAGTATTTTCATGGGTGATACCGGTGCGCTCATGGTAGGGTTGGTCTTATCTTATTTTGCAGTCCGATTTATCAACTACAATTTCCAGCTACCGCAGGAACACGTGGCAAAATTTACTGCTTCCGTATCCACGGCAGTATGCATTTTGATCATACCGATTTTTGATACACTGCGGGTAATCATCATTCGGTTGCGAAAAATGCAATCTCCTTTTCACGCCGACAGAAATCATATCCACCATCAACTGCTTTCCCTAGGGCTGTCGCATGCAGAGGCAGTCAAGTGGATCGTGGGAATGAATGCGTTTTTTATATTCATCGCAATTGTTTTAAAATCACAATCGGATCTCTTCATTCTGCCCATTGTGGTGGTAATCTGTTTGTTGGTTAATTTTGTGCTTAAGAGGAAACAACAAAAACTGTCCAACGCCTCATCCAATGCTTGAACAAGTAGAAAACTACAAAAAGGATATCGGCTTGCTCCGTCCTGAAACAACGGAAGAGGTTGAATCCTTTCGCCTCAAATACCTCAGTCGAAAGGGGATCATCCCACAGCTTTTTGATGACCTCAAAAACCTTCCTGTGGAGAAGAAAAAAGAAACGGGCAAACCTTTAAATGAACTAAAGCAGTTGGCTGAAGCGAAACTGAAAGAATGGTCGGAAATGGTCTCCGCAAAAAACGATGAAGGAGACGTTGATATCGATTTAACCTTGCCGCCGGTTCCCAACAAAACCGGCAGCCTGCATCCATTGAATCTTACCCGATACCGCATCATTGAAATTTTTGAACGACTGGGATTCAATGTGGCTGATGGACCGGAAATCGAGGACGACTGGCATAATTTTTCAGCCCTCAATTTTCCTGAAAACCATCCGGCACGCGAAATGCAAGATACCTTCTTCATTACTAAGAATCCGGATATGCTGTTGCGCACCCATACCTCCAATGTGCAAATCCGGCTGATGGAAAATCAAAAGCCTCCTATCCGTGCCATCATACCAGGAAGGGTGTATCGCAATGAGGCGATCTCTGCCCGCGCTCACTGTTTCTTCCACCAGGTGGAAGGTCTTTATGTTGACAAGAACGTAAGTTTTGTGGACCTTAAACAAACCCTCTATCACTTTGCTAAGGAA
>JAYWDP010000265.1:0-5484 GCA_043779775.1 Cyclobacteriaceae bacterium | reverse complement strand
ATTCCAAGGGGTTCTGTTTTAATATTCCTCAAAAAACATACTCCACTATTCACAATTGAATAAATTTGTCTGGTACTAAATCGTTTAGGACACTATTGATTTATTACCTTTAAGTTAAACAGAGAATATGTCCAAGCGTCTCATTTTTATCACGTTTCCGATTATTCTGCTCATTGGCATTTATTTCATGGGCCCGGAACCGGACCAGCCGGTGTGGAGTAAATACATGCCCGTGGTGCCACAGGACGCAGATTCTTTGGAGAATTATATTGCGGCGAATGAGGCAAAGCACAAACTTAAGCCGGACAATCAGGCACGCATTGTGTGGATGGATTCAACAAGAAAAAAAACACCTTATAGTGTCGTCTATCTGCATGGCTTTCATGCTAGTCAGGAAGAAGGGGATCCGGCGCATGAACAGTTTGCGATAACCTTCGGAGACAATTTATTTTTAGCAAGACTGGCCGATCATGGCATAGATACGACGGATCAACTGCTGTACTATTCTGCCGATCGTTCGTGGGCCAGTGCCAAAGAAGCATTGGCCATTGGTAAAGCACTCGGAGACAAAGTGATCCTGATGAGTACTTCTACGGGCGGTACCCTTGCGCTAGCATTGGCGGCAGAATTCCCCGAGGATGTATTTGCATTGATTAATTTGTCGCCCAACATCAAAGTGAAAAATGATAAAGCATGGTTGTTGAATAATCCATGGGGACTTCAGATTGCCAGGATGGTAGTGGGCGGGGAAAGTATGGTTACACCAAAGGACTCTTTGATTGACCAATATTGGAACAACCCCTATCGACTCGAGGCAGCGGTTCAAATGGAGGAGATGTTGGAAGAAAAAATGGTCAGTGAAACATTTAGCAAAGTAAAATGTCCATCGCTGACATTGTATTATTTTAAGAATGAACAGGAACAGGACATGACTGTGAACGTAAGTTCAATTCTGGAGATGCATAAGCAACTTGGTACGCCGGACTCCTTGAAGGTGGCAGTGCCCATTCCCAATGCAGGAGATCATGTAATTGGAGGCTACATCTATTCAAAAGATCTGGAAAGCGTTCAAAAAGAAATCCGGAAATTTGCTATTGAAAAACTCAAAATGAAGCCTGTCAGTGAGTAATGCTCTTTAAATAGATCCTTGCTTTTTCAAGATCTTCCGGCGTGTCAATGCAGATGCCTTCTTCAGAATCGGTCTCTACGGTTTTGATTTTAAACCCGTTCTCAATCCAACGCAATTGCTCCAGTGACTCGGCTTTTTCAAGTTCTGAAACAGGCAGTTGGGTGATTTTTTTCAGAATGTCATGCCGGTAAGCATATAAGCCGACATGGCGGTAAAAGGCCAGTTTTGAGAGTAAATTTTCCTGAGACGTGTTTTGGACAAACGGAATGGGAGAGCGACTAAAGTACATTGCTTCATTTCGTTTATTTAGAACAACTTTCGCTTCATTGGGCGAAAGTAATTGTTCAACAGTGATTATTCTTTGGATGAGTGTTGCCAGTTCAGTTGAATGGTCGAGCGATGCACATAGCAAGTCAATCTGATGTGGATCGATGAAAGGTTCGTCACCCTGGATATTCACGATAAAGTCAAAATGAGATTGTTGGAGGAGAAAGGCCTCATGACATCGATCAGTACCGCTGGGGTGCTGGTCTGAGGTTATACATACATGGCCTCCAAAGTCGTGTACGTGTTTTACAATATCAGGATGGTCCGTGGCAACGACAATCTCGCTCAGGAGTTTGGATTTCTGACATTGCAGATATACCCGCTGCACCATCGATTTGCCTAACAAATCAGCAAGGGGTTTGCCAGGGAAACGGGACGAAGCAAAACGTGCCGGGATGACGCCGAGGATTTTCATCTATTAATTAAAATTACAAAAATCAGAAGTAGTGAGAGGAATCCTTTCCGCTTTAGCGAAATACCTTTTGCTGATGATAGTGAATAAAAGGTATTGGAGTTTTTGTATTTCATCTGTGAAAATCCGTGTAATCTGTGGCTATTTAATAATGCTGAAGATAGGAACTTGCTCTGGAATAAAGAATTTTTGCCACGCCAGTCCTGCGCGCAGCCGCTTCGGCGAAGGCAGGGATTAATACGGATCCCTTTGCTTTTATTGTACACTATCATTGGAATCAGACTTCCGATATTTTCTTCACCCGTAAGGTAGAACCTTCCATGCTGATCACTTCTATACGTTCGCCTTTTTCAATATACTCGCCGCGGGTGAAGGCATCATAGAGGGTGCCTTCGATCATCACTTTTCCACTGGGCCTTAGTACAGTAAAAGCTTCACCGGTTTTGCCAATCACCTGCGCGTCATTAAAATTTGAAGTGTAGCCTTGCTTCGTTTCCTGAGTATCGGTCAAGGCCATCCGCTTAAATGCTTTTGTCTGTGTCAGACTCGCTCCTCCAAAGATCAGCAGGAGCGCTCCTCCGGAGATCCCTCCCAAAGTGGCAAACATGGCGACAATGATATCACCCAGTGGTACGAAATCAAAATTGAAGAAGTCATTATTCAGCATAATGAGTATCAAAGACGCTACGATCAGAACAATACCACTAATGCCCGTTACGCCGAACCCAGGGATCACCAGGAGTTCTATGGCAAGAAGAATAATGCCTACGAGGAGTGCCAGAATCTCCCAATAGTCAGCCAGTCCGTTTAAATAGTATGGTACCAGATAAAGTACCAGGGCCGTAATGGCAGCAAAAAGGGGAAAGCCTACTCCGGGGGTTTGCAATTCAAAATAGATGCCTCCGATGATTACCAGTATGAGCAGACCGCTAATGAAAGGATTTAAAAAGAATGCTATGATTTTTTCGGTTACACCGAGTTTGAAATACACCAATTCATATTGAGCGATATGATTGCGGTTCAGAATTTCTTCAATGGATTCAACTTTGGCCTCGCAATAACCGTATTGAAGGGCCTCGGAAGTGGTAAAGGTGATTACTTTGCCAGCCTGTTTGACGCTGTCAATAACCACTTTCTCGTCCACCATGCCTTCAGCAATGCGGGGGTCACGGCCGTTTTCTTCAGCTGTGGAACGCATGATCGACCGCATGTAGGATTGATATTTGTCCGGGGCAGCCTGACCACCAGCTCCTTCCACCACCGTAGCAGCGCCGATGCTTGCTCCCGGTGACATATAGATACTGTCACAGGCAATTGAGATCAGGGCCCCTGCCGATGCTGCGTCGGAATTGATGTATACCCAAATCGGTTTTTTGAAATCCATGATAAGGTCTACGATCTCCTTGGCATCCGTCAAAACACCCCCATAGGTGTCCATTTCAACAATTACATAGTCGGCTTTTATTTTTTCGGCATGTTCCAGGGCCAGTTTCACATACCGCAGCATCCTGGGGTCAATCTCTTCCTTGATCTCCATGACCATCACTTTGGGTTTCTCCTGGCTATACATAGCTGGAAAAAGGGTGAAGAGGAGGAGGGAGGTCAGCAATAATGCCTTCATAGTGTTTATTTTTGTAAAAATACAAGTAATTCAACGTTTTAAGGTTGCGTAGTGCACGATCGAAGTGGTAATTTTCGTTTGAATTAGCACCTATGTTTCAGATTATACTTTTTACACTTGGCAGCGCCCTGAGCGATTCCGATTCGCTTCGAATGGAAACCATCAATGGCAAGGCCTATGTCGTTCACCAGGTAGGAGAGAAGGAAACGCTATACAGCCTATCCAGGAGGTACGGAACGACCGTTACCAGCATTATTGAGCAAAATCCTAATGCTGATGCCGGTATTGAAGTGGGGCAGATATTAAAAATACCGTATGCACCCAAGGCCAAGAGCCAGCAGGCAGTTCAGACGGACAATGGACTTGTACATAAAGTGGCGGCCAAGGAAACGCTCTTTTCCATCTCCCGGCAATACAATGTATCTGTGGACGATATCAGGACCTGGAATAACCTAAAAGAAAATTCAATCTCCCTGGGCCAGGAACTTATTGTTAAAAAGAAAGATGCGGCCGCGGTCGTGGGGGTAAGCACTGCACAAACTTCGGGAGCGAAAACACATACCGTGGTGGCAAAGGAAACCCTCTATTCCATTGCGCGTCAATATGAGATGACTGTACCACAATTGAAAGAATGGAATGGACTTTCAAATGATGAAGTGAAGTTAGGTCAGGTATTGAGCGTTTCAGCGCCGGTTTCTTCAACAACGATTGTCTCATCAAATCCGGTCATCGTTGCCACCACCGTGACTAATAAAGCAGAGAGTACAGTAAAAATTTCGGAAAGTGTAACGGGTACAGATGAAGTAAAGGAGATCGGGATGGCTGAATTGATTGAAGGCACCCAAAGTAACCGGAAATATTTAGCGCAGCACCGTACTATAAAATCCGGAACGATTTTAAAAATCAGAAACGTTACTACCAATCAGGAAGTATTTGTAAGGGTGGTAGGCCCCATCACAAATCCAAAGGACCAGACCATTATTTGCATTTCTAAATCTGCCTTCGACCGCTTAGGGGCGACAGAATCTTCGTTTCGGGCTGAGATCATTTATTACAAATAAATTGAATGAAGGTCCGTTTACTTTTTGTTGTTACCCTCTTTTTTAGTACGACAGGTTCAGCACAGAATTTAGTAATCAACCCAAGTTTTGAAGAGCACTTCAGGTGCCCTAATAATTTCAGTACCAGCAGTAAGGAATTTGCCATCCCAGGGTGGCGGTCACCAAACTCAGGCACACCGGACTACTATCATCAATGCAGTTGGGGCGATTGTGATGTCCCCTTTAATTGGGCGGGGGAATCCAATGCTCATTCGGGACTGGGATATACCGGTATTTATGTCTGGAGCAGACCGAGTAATAAACCCCGCAGCTACCGGGAATATATTCAAGGTGAGTTGAAACAACCCCTTGTAAAAGATAAGCGATATAGAATTGAATTTTATTTCAAGCTGGCATCCTATTCGGTATATACCGTTGACCGGATTGGATTATTACTCACCGATTCTTCGTTTGCAAATGTGGGTGACCAGGTTATTGAGCAACCCCCCACGTTGTCTGTCGTGCGCAATGAACCAATCACAAAAGGCGGATGGGAGTTTGCTGCGATGGATTATCAGGCGCTGGGTGGGGAAAAATATGTTACCATTGGAAATTTTTTTGATAACCTCACCACGCAATTCACACAGCTGGAATCCCGTAAAGGGAAAAGTGCCATGCTTACTGGCAGCGCCTATTTCTATATTGATGATGTAGGAGTAATACCCCTCGATCCTGAACCTCCACCAGAGCCATTGGTGTGGACTGACGGTCAGGAGATAAAGCCGGAGGAAACATACATCCTCAACCACATTCAATTTGAATTTGACCGTTATACATTGTTGCCGGTTTCCTTTCCGGAATTGGATAAGCTGGTTACTATCCTCAATGAACGGAAAGGATGGAAAGCGGAGCTGAATGGTCATACCGATGATGTCGGAAGTGAAGAATATAACCT
>JAYWDP010000264.1:0-5494 GCA_043779775.1 Cyclobacteriaceae bacterium | reverse complement strand
ATCCCATAACTTCCTGGCTGAATCGAACCAGCACATTCAATCTGACCCTTTATGGTGCATTAGTCTCCTTTTGCCTGTACACCTGCATTTTTTCTCTCCGTAAAACTTTTGGAGTCGCCACGTATGAAGGATTGGCTTATGGAGGCATTGATTTTAAAATCTGGATGGTAGCCTTTCAGGTGATCGGTTATATGATTTCCAAATTTGTGGGCATCAAAGTGGTCTCAGAGCTTAAATCCACTTATCGCACCCGCAGCATTTTGATCATGGTGAGCATTGCCTCTGCCTCATGGTTTTTCTTCGCGATCACACCCCACCCTTACAGCCTGATTTTTTTATTTTTCAATGGATTACCTCTGGGAATGGTTTGGAGCCTGGTGTTCGGATATCTGGAAGGAAGAAAAAATACGGAAGTGCTGGGTGCCAGCTTGTCGGTGAGCTTCATTTTTTCAGCCGGCTTTGGCAAGACAGTCGGTGGCATCATCATGCGTGACTGGGGCGTGAGTGAATTCTGGATGCCCTTTGTAGCGGCCTGCTTCTTTTTTGTTCCATTGTTGATTTTCCTGTGGCTGATGGACAAACTACCACCACCTTCGGCAGAAGATGAAGCCTTGCGTACCAAACGTCAGCCGATGTCAGGTAAGGACCGAATGGCCTTCGTGAAGACTTTCGGTCCAGGTCTTATTTTATTGATTGTCTCTTACGCATTACTTACCGCTTTCCGCGAATTCCGTGACAATTTTTCTGCCGAAATATGGAAGTCGCTGGACTACGGAGACAAACCTGGAATATTCACACAAACAGAAACTCCTGTATCCATCACCGTGCTGATTGCGATCGCGGTACTGATGGTGGTGAAGAATAATCGCACGGCTTTGATGATTAACCACCTGATGGTTCTTTTCGGCATGCTGCTGGTGGGGATCAGCACATTCGCATTTCAGCGGGAAGTCATTTCTGCACCGGTATGGATGACTCTGATAGGTATGGGGCTTTATTTCGGATACATCCAATTCAACAGCATCTTCTTTGACCGGTTGCTCGCAGCTTTCCAATATGCCGGCACAGTCGCCTTTCTGATCAACCTGGCCGATTCATTCGGTTATGTAGGCAGTGTAGGTGTTCTATTTTACAAGAATTTCGGTCAGCCGGATTTAAGTTGGCTTGACTTCTTCATTTCATCAGGATATGTGCTGTCTATTTCAGGAAGTGTCCTGATGCTAATCTCCTTAATCTATTTTAAGAAGAAGCACGAAACGTGGAGTAATATTTCTTCTTGATTTTTGTCGGTCTTACCCTCTATTTTCTGACAGCTTTTTTCAAAGCTTTAGAGGTATTACTCAACGAGGACTTTACTTTCTTCTCAACTCGCTTTCCCGTTGACTTCAGTTTTGCGCTGCCCTTTTTCAAGTTGGCTTTCATTTCCGACGCAAGTTCTTTTGAGATTTTTTTCAACAGTTTTTTTGTCTTCCTGGATGGTTTAGAAATCTCAATTTTATGAAGAACCTGATTCAGGGCGTCAGTTACTTTCTTTTTTAGTTGTTTCCTGGAAATTTTATTCATGCGTGTTAATTTTTAAAACGGCTTTAAAAGTAGATTAAGATTAGATGAATGTTACTCGATTTAACAATTTTATAATATGAGATTACCCTAATTTATTGATTATAAACTTGTTAACACTCATTAAGTTCTACTATTAAACTTCCCAAGGAAAATTTAATCCTTAATAATAACTTTTCGCCTCAAAAAGCTGATTATCTACTTCCTTCGACAAAACCGCGAACGTAAACCCTTTCTGTAGCGCAAAGGCTCCATACTCTCCAGTTTTATTGATGGCTAAAAATCCCACCTGCATTTCCCTGGATTTGACCGGTTGATTTTTAACAATTCGCTTCACGGCAATCTCGCAGGCTTCCTGGGGAGAATTTCCCTGGCGCATCAATTCCACCACCAGGTGTGAACCACAAATTCTAATTACTTCTTCTCCCACACCCGTTGAAGTAGCCGCTCCGATTTCGTTATCAACAAACAATCCCGCACCAATAATGGGCGAATCTCCGACCCGGCCACGCATCTTGTATGCCATGCCGCTGGTGGTGCAGGCGGCAGAGAGATTTTGATTCCCATCGAGGGCGAGCATACCAATGGTATCATGATTTTCGATATTGGCCACTGGTTTATATTCCGCCGTCTTCAGCCATTCCCTCCAGGCTTTTTCGGATGCGGGTGTCAGCAGGTTTTCCTTTTTGAATCCGTTGGCCAATGCAAATTGCAGCGCACCATCACCGATCAACATGACGTGGGGTGTTTTTTCCATCACTTTTCTCGCCACAGAAATCGGATGAATAATATGTTCGAGTCCGGCCACGGATCCACAATTCGCAAATTCATCCATGATGCATGCATCCAGCGTCACATGACCATCGCGATCCGGTGCACCCCCATAGCCAACGGTGGTTATATTCGGATCGCCTTCCGGCACATGCACCCCTGCTTCCACCGCATCCAGCGCCCGGCCATTATTTGACAAAACTTTCCAGGCCTCTGCATTGGCCGGTTTACCAAAATCCCATGTGGAAATAACAAGGGGTTTATTCACAGCAGAAACTCTCTTTTCGGCGAAAAGTCTTGAAACGGGTAATAATGAGGCCAGCGCAGTGCCTGTTTGCAAAAAGGTTCTTCTTGAGGTCTTCATAAGGTATAAGCAGAATAGGCTTCAATATGTAGAAAGAAAAGTATAAATTACTATCCTCCCTCCGGGCTTTCCAAACAAAATATTACAGCAGGAATTCGTTATAATCTTTACAAGAGCTTAAAAAAATAGGGAAGACTATTTTTCGAGGACTCTCCTGGCGCTCCGGAAACGCTTCGCGTAATAATCCTCGTTGAGGTTTGTCTCCACCACTCCGAGGGCCGTGGTGGCGTGAATAAACCGGACGTTATCAGAACCTTTCACATCCGTTACAATACCCACATGGGTAATTTCATTTTTCTTCTTCCCGGTGGCAAAGAACAGCAGGTCCCCTGGCTGCAGGTCTTTCATCTTCACTTTCTGCCCGTAGTTCGACTGGTCGACCGACTGGCGGGGAAGGCTGACATTGATGGATTTATAGGCATTGGTGGTTAAACCAGAGCAATCGAGCCCTGAACGGGTGGTGCCGCCCCACTTATAGGGTGTGCCCATGTAGGTTCGGGCAGTCTGTATAACGGTGCTGACCTGTTTATCGTGAACGCGGGCTTTGCGGTTGCCCCCGCACGAAATCAAAACAGTAAAAAGGAACAGGTAAAGGCACGCTTTGTAAAAATGGATTTGCGTAACTTTGCACTCTCTATTCATTTTTTTTGAAAGAACAAATTTACATGATTAATGGGACAAGATAAAGTGGTGGACGTACAGGAAAGCAACATCGCGGAAGCCATCATCGACCGCTTCCGGAAGATCGTCGGTCAGGACTTTGTTATGGCGGATGCAGCCCGCATGGAAGATTATGGTCATGACAAGACGGAAGACTATTTTTTTATGCCCGATGTCGTAGTGAAACCTGGAACAACATCGGAAGTCAGCGAACTATTAAAAATTTGTAATGCTCATAAAATTCCTGTGACCCCCAGGGGTGCAGGCACTGGGCTTAGCGGAGGTGCCTTGCCCGTAAAAAACGGAGTCGTGATTTCGATGGAGCGTTTCAATAAAATAATCGGCATCGATGAACTAAACCTTCAGGCCACTGTAGAGCCTGGAGTTATCACGGAAGTATTTCAAAATGCCGTCAAAGAGAAGGGGCTCTTCTACCCACCAGACCCTGCCAGCCGCGGATCATGTTTTCTGGGTGGCAACCTGGCCAATAATTCCGGTGGGCCTAAAGCAGTAAAATATGGTGTGACCCGGGACTATGTACTCAATATTGAAGTCGTGCTGCCTTCTGGAGAAATTATCTGGACCGGAGCCAATGTCCTTAAAAACTCCACGGGATATAATCTCACCCAACTGATGTGCGGCAGTGAAGGTACCCTGGGCATCATCACCAAGATCGTGTTCAAGCTGCGCGGCCTCCCGCAAAAAAATGTGCTGATGATGATTCCCTTCACCACCAACGAGGAAGCTTGCAGCGCCATTGCCGCCATCTTTGCGGCCGGTATCACACCTTCCGGAGTGGAATTTTTTGAAAAAGAGGCTGCGGCCAAAACATTTGAATATTGTGAAAAAGTATTGAATAGCCCTGTCACAACCAGACTAGTCGAAGGAATGAATGCCTACCTGCTATGCGAACTGGATGGCAATGATGAGGCGGTGCTAATGAAGGACGCAGAGCGCGTGATGAATGTAGTCGGTAAATTTCCATCGGGAGAAGTTTTGTTCGCAGAAAGCGCTGCTCAGAAAGAAGAACTTTGGAAGATCAGAAAGAACATTTCACCGGCTGTCAATTGGTACACACCCACCAAATCCGATGATGTTGTGGTGCCCAGAAGCAATTTACCAAAACTGATCTCAGGCATTAAGGCAATCGGAAAGCAATACCATTTCAATACCGTCTGCTTCGGGCACCTGGGTGATGGCAACCTTCATGTGAACATCCTGAAAGAAGATATCAACGACCACGACTGGGAAACAAAAATTCCTGAAGGTATTGGCGAGATCTTCAAACTGACAGTGCAGTTGGGAGGAACCCTCTCCGGTGAACATGGTATTGGAATTACCAAGCGGCCTTATATGCCCATTGCCATGAGCGAAGTAAATCTTAACCTGATGCGGGGAATAAAAAAAGTTTTTGACCCCAATGGCATTCTTAACCCTGGAAAAATTTTCTAACCTTTTAATTTATATCCTAATCCATGAAAGCAAAATTTTATCTCTTTTCTCTTATTCTTTTGTCCGCTTGCGGAACCAAGAAATCAGAAACTTCCGACGCTCCGGTCAATCAACTTACCGAACAGCAAAAAACTGAAGGCTGGAAACTCCTGTTTGACGGACAGACCATGAATGGCTGGCGATTTTTCAAAAATAAAGAAAATGATACATGGGAAGTCCTGGACGGCACACTTCACTGTAAACCCATCACGGACAATGATGGTACGAAACGCGCCGACCTGATGACCATAAACCAATATGCAAATTATGAGCTGGCCTTTGATTGGAAAATTTCCGCCAAGGGAAATAGCGGACTTATCTACCGTGTCACGGAAGAGTTTGATGTGCCTTATGGCAGTGGTCCCGAATATCAAATTATTGACGATGTCGATTACCCTGGGGAACTGAAACCAGAAAACAAAACGGGTGGCAACTACGATATGCAGGCTCCACAAAACAAAACCATGAACCCGGTCGGAGAATGGAACTCAACAAAGATTGTCGTGAACAGCAATCACGTAGAACATTGGCTCAATGGCGCTAAAGTGTTGGAATATGAACTTGGCTCAGAAGATTGGAAGAAAAAGGTTGCTGCCAGCAAATGGAAAGACTTTCCAGGCTACGGCCTGGCAAAAACTGGATACATCG
>JAYWDP010000263.1:0-14796 GCA_043779775.1 Cyclobacteriaceae bacterium | reverse complement strand
ACGGAGGCATCAAGCAAATCGACGGCTTCGGACCCAATGGGGAGACGATCATGGATTATTCCTTATACGATGCGCTGAGGGCGGGTTTTACGAATATCGTATTTATTGTCCGGGAGGAAATAAAGGCGACGGTGCAAGAAATGTTCCTTTCCAAACTGCAGGGAAAAGTGGAAGTTCATTTTGAAGTACAGTCCCTGGACCGGTTTGTGCCATCCAGATTCGGAAAAATCGACCGCAAAAAACCATGGGGCACGACCCATGCCATGCTGTGCGGAAAGGATGTGATTGATGGGCCCTTTGCCGTCATCAACGCAGATGATTTTTATGGAAGGGATTCCCTTGAATCGTTAGCGAATTTTTTCAGAACAGCACCGGCCGATCATCATGCCATGGTAGGATATACCCTGGCCAACGTTTTGTCTGACCATGGCAGTGTGTCCCGCGGCGTTGCCGAAGAGCGGGACGCTGACGGCTATTTAAAAAAACTAAGTGAACTGACAAAAATTGTTACGGAAAACGGTAAGATCATTTCGAAAGAAGAAAATGGTGATCGCGAATTGGCTGCATCCCTGCCAGTCTCAATGAATTGTTGGGGTTTCCAACCGGGGATTTTTGATTTTTCTGAAAAAATGTTTGTTGAGTTTATCGAAAAAAATATTCAAACCCCTTCGGAGGAGTTTTACATTGCTTTGATGGTTTCAGAATTGATCAAAAGAAATCTGGGTAAAGTGAATATCATTGGCGGGGGTACTACCTGGTTCGGAGTAACCTATAAGGAAGACAAAGAATCGGTCTCAGGTAAAATCAAGTCATTGGTGGATGCGGGTGTGTATCCGTTGAAATTGTGGAAGTAATCATTAAATCCTTCGGGTTAAATCCCTCCTCATTTTCGGTTCAGCAGATCGGCACGGGTCATATCCACAAGACGTACAAACTTGTCGGAAGTCCTGGCTACATTCTTCAACGGGTAAACAAACAGGTGTTTAAGCGACCGGAAATTATAGCGTCCAATCAGCGTCTGGCTTCTGATTATTTGAAAGAAAATTTTCCTTCGTATCCATTTCTTAGTGCCATCCCGTCGACTGACCATTTGGAAATGGTGTATGATAAGGAGGGATTTCCATGGAGGCTGTTTCTCTATCGGGAGAACACGATCACATTGGATAAAGTAAATACCACTCAAGAAGCTTACAGTGCAGCAAGCGAATTCGGTCGTTTAACCCGTAGCCTGGACAAAATTGAGGTAGATAAATTTAAAGAGACGATTCCTCAATTTCATAACCTTACGTTACGGTTTAAACAATTCGAAACAGCCCTGGCGCTAGCGACGGAGGAGCGTAAAAGAAATGCAGGCCAATGGATTGATGCTTGTCTCGCGTTTCATCTTATCGTAACACACTATGATGAGTTGACGAAGGATGGTTCACTCCGTCTTCGCATCACCCACAATGACACCAAGATTAACAACATTCTCTTTGATGCCATCAGCCATGAGGCCGTTTGCGTGATTGATCTCGACACCATGATGCCTGGTTATTTTATCTTTGATCTGGGGGATATGGTCCGGACTTTTGTGAGTCCGGTGAGTGAGGAAGAGAAAGATTTTTCTAAAATTGTTTTCAGAAAAGATATTTACGATGCCTTGCTCGAAGGATATCTTTCGCAAATGGCGGAAGTTATGTCTGAAGAGGAGAAATCGGCGATTCCCTTTGCGGGTAAGATGATGACTTACATTATGGCGTTGCGGTTCCTTGCGGATTATCTCAATGGAAATATTTATTATCACATTACCTATCCGGAACAGAATTTAGTAAGGGCAGGAACCCAGTTGAGGTTGCTGGAAATTTTGGAGCAGGAACTTTGATTACTTTGAATTAAGAAGAGTCGGGATTACAAATCCCGACTAACTGAATAGGGCCGTAATTGCAACCCCGAACAACTTGGAGCATCTATTTGATAAACGTTGTTCCGAGGATAAGAAAGATAATTATTCCAAGAGCTACATTGGAGAAACCATCTTCAATACTTTCCTGAAAACTTATATTTTTCTTCTCTTTTCGAAAATCTTTAAACTTCGTAATTCTCTTGCCCCCTATTGTATTCTTAATAAAATGGAATAACCACTTGGCGAATACTCCGATAAATTCAAAAAATATAGAGCCTAATATTGCTTCAAACATAAATGGGTCTTTTCTATAGATTGAATACCAACGAAATTTAAGATGTTCGACCTCGCTGGGGTCGTTGATCCGAAACGATATTCTGGTTCTACAGACATTTAACCCCGCTAGGGTCCGTTACCGCTTACTACTTACCGTTCTACTGTGATTACTGAATACCGATTACCATCTCCTACTCAATCGGCACCCCCACATGCCTTTCCGCATGATACGACGACCTCACCAACGGCCCAGACTCCACATACTTCAATCCTCTCTTCAGGCCTTCCTCTTTATACATTGCGAAAGTATCGGGATGAATAAACTCGGCGACTTCAAGGTGCATTTTCGTAGGCTGTAAATATTGGCCGAGTGTCAGGATGAGCAGACCGTGGGCCACAAGATCATCCATGGCTTTGAAAACTTCTTCCTGGGTTTCTCCGACGCCCAGCATGATGCCGCTCTTGGTGCGCTTGCCGGCTTCACGAATACGTTTGATTTGCTCCAGGCTCCGTTCATATTTAGCCTGGGGTCGTATCCTGCGATAGAGGCGCTCTACCGTTTCCATGTTGTGGGATACAACTTCCTGGCCACCTTCTATCATCCGGGACAATGCTTCCCAGTTTCCCTTGGTATCTGGTATCAGCGATTCAATGGTCGTGGAAGGGGCTGCTTTTTTTGTTTGTACGATTGTTTGATACCATATCTCTGCACCGCGATCTTTGAGTTCGTCGCGGTTTACGGAAGTAATGACTGCATGCTTTACGCCCATGAGCCGGATGGCTTCTGCCACACGCCGCGGTTCGTCTTCATCATACTCGGCAGGACGGCCCGTTGCCACAGCGCAGAATGTGCAACTGCGCGTGCAAACATTTCCCAGGATCATAAAAGTGGCAGTGCCTTCTCCCCAGCATTCCCCCATGTTAGGACAATTGCCGCTTTCGCAAATGGTGTGAAGTTTATGAGTGTCTACCAGTTTCCGAACCTTGGCATATTCCGGACCAACCGGCAATTTTACGCGAAGCCAACTAGGCTTTCGTTTCCTGATTTCTTCGGCTGATATGACTGGAAGTTCGATCATAGTTCGTTGGGTCGTTGGTCGTTGTTGGTTGTTCGTGTGTGTATTACGAACAACTATCAACTAACGACGAATAATCAATTATTTGCCAACTAGTTCCTTATACTGTGCTGCAGTTAATAATTTCGCGCCATCGGCAGGGTTCTTCATTTCCATCTTGATCATCCAGCCTTCACCGTAAGGGTCTGAGTTTACTTTCTCAGGGCTGCCATCCAGGACCTTGTTTACTTCAAGCACTTTTCCGGTTACGGGCATGAAGAGATCGCTTACCGTCTTCACAGCCTCAACGGTGCCAAATACGGTGTGTTCAGCCACCTCCTGGCCTACAGAGGGAATATCTAAATAAACAATATCGCCTAATTCGCCCTGCGCAAAATCGGTAATGCCAATGGTGGCTTTATTGCCTTCAATCTTGATCCATTCGTGGTCTTTGGTATACTTGAGTCCTTCGGGAATATTCATGGTTGGTTGTTTTAAAAGAATGCCAAAAATAGCGGAAGATTTGGAGAAAGGGAAACTTGGAAACTGGGTTCTAGGCACTTGGGTGCCGGTAGATTTCAGTATAAGGGAGGGTGCAAGCTACCAGAATCCAAAATAATTTACAATTAGCCATTTATCATTTAACAATAATTCAGTATCGAGAATCCATCTCCTATTGAGCGAGGTTAAATAGAATCTTTGTCCCCACCCTCGTCGTCGTCCTGCGATAGGAGTTAGTCACGAGTGGATCATTTTCATTATAGTCCACATAGAACTGAATATTTAATTTATTATTTACGGCGTAGCTGATATTGGGCCGCACTTGAATATTGATGTTACCATTGGTGATGGCATTGACCTCATCAATTTTTCGCTGGATGGTGACGTTGTTGGTTACGCTGACATTGAGCCTGAAGTTAATATCATTTTTCATGGTGATGATCCGTCCATGGTCACGGATCGGCAGCCTCATGTTATTTTTTATAAACCCAATTTCCACCGACCAGTCTTTGGCATTGACTTCTGTGATCTGCGCATTGGAGATGTTGAGCGACAGATCGCGCTTTGTTTTGTATTCAAATCTGGCCGTAAGTTTATTTTTTGTTCGAATGCTGATACCGATCAGGGGAGCAAATTGTTCTGAGATCATCACCTGGCTGATAACATAGACAGGGATCAGTTGATTCTGGCTATTATGAACGGTGGCGAAAGTTCCATTGTTGTAATCGGAAAGGGGTATGTTATTGGAAACGTTAGTGTATTCCAATGAATTGGTAAAGTTTGCAACTGAATACGTGGAGGAGTAAGCGTGTGTAAGGGTGATGGACTGAAAAACATCTTTGAATGCATCGAGTTTGGCGAGTCCGCTATAGTCAATGCGCCACCCCGGCAGCGGTGTGGAAGGAAACGGAGAAAGCCCAACGGTATTCGCGCTCTTTCCCGTATAGGCTGCAAAAAATGCCGGGATCAACACATCCTGTGATTTTGTTTCGTAACCTCTGCCGGTCACCTCACTGAAACGATTTTGCAGTATGCCGATATTTTTTTCGAATTGTTTGAAGACGTCTGATGTCAAGCTTGAATTGTTCATGAAAGAAGTCCCGATGGCAATCGTTGATATGCGATAGCTTCCTGATCGGGTCGGGCTTAGTTCATAGTAATCGGGTGGGAGTAGGTTGCCATTGATGTCATTCTGCTTGGAGTCAAATCGATAAATCTCCTGAAAGGAAGACGTAACTGTTTTTTTGACATCCAACTGTATTTTAAAATCAGGTGAAAGTTCCAGGGAGGAGCGAATGCCAAGGTCTTTGACCTGATTTTGACTGAAGGGCGTTGTCAGTTTGCTGGATTTTGACAGCCACCCGTTGTCGCGTGCCTTGAAGCGAATGTCAGAGTCCTGACTTCCCAAAAGAAATCCCCATCCCGGAGCGGTCCAGGTATTATCCATCCCAAAATGTGAAGCACTAGGTTTAAATCCCGGTAGAATTGTTCCCTGCGTAACGTTGTAGGTGGCCGTTATATTCCGGATTGACATCAGCATCCGCAGGAATCCCTTGACGAGATAATTATTGGGCGGCTGCTTTACGGTATCTGGCTTTGCCTTTGCTTTTTCAGCCGGAGTCAACGGCCGTTTGGGTGTATTGATGTCTTTCAGGTAACCAATTTTATTATAGAGTTTGACCAGGTCCATTCTTCCATTGAGGCCCTGGTCTTGTGTATTCTGTATGGTATTTCCGAGTTTCAGGGAGTCAACACGCTCTACAGGTCCCGCCCTCCAAAAGTATCCAACGTTGTAACGATATTCTGCTCCCAGCCAATTGGTAACCGGAATTTTATCCAGGGGCACGGTATAATTTGTAGTGATTGTTTGCTCAAAGTTTTTCATCCTGCCCCCGCGTTTTAAATTATTGATCACGGAATCCTGGTATTCCGCGGAGGTGATGTTGCGTTTTAAGATAGGCGAGTATCCGCCATTCGGGTCAACATCAGGCTCGTCAATAATGGCATTGACTTTCGCATTATAGTCCAGGGTTAAAGATTTTGACAGACTCCAACGTGCAGAATAATACCGGTTGAAGAGAAAATATTTTTGAATGTTGGGCTGCTGAGTAGTTTGATTACTGGGAGCATTCCGATAAATGATTCGATTAAAGGACCGGTCAAGATCGGCCCGCAGCGTTAAGTTGGTCGGTACAGGATTGAAATTAAAATCTTTTATAAGCTGAAGCCAGGGAGATTTCCATTTGGATTCCTTGAAAGGCTCAAACGCTTTGACCTTGGGAGTAAACTGCCAGGCTACACCTCCTTTGATGTTGCGTTGCGTATTTTCTTGCAGGTTAAAGTTGGTGTGGGTGGCTTCGCTGTAAGCATACGTAAAAGAGAAATTTTCAATATCATAGAGATGACTTCTGGCATCGGGTTTCACTTTGGTCTTTCGGACGTTGGTGAAATTCAAGCTTCGCCGGATTGCGATATCCTGAATGATTTTACTATACGCTTCCCTTTCTGCATCGGTATTAAATGACTGAAAGGCAGCGGCAATCCGCATGTCCGGGTTGGCGGGGTCGTAGTTGGGATTAAAGACGGTCTTTTCATAACTGACAAACATAGGAATCTTGAGACCCGTGTTGCGGGGCAGAAGTTTTTCTACTCCGATACTCGCTGAAATGTCAAATACGTCGGTCTCACCCCGGGCGCGTTCGGATATTTTGGATTGTACGCCGCCGTAACCAAAGCCGATATGCTTGAAGGCGGTGGTCAGCGTGCCAAGGTCAGCCAGTTTTGCATTTAGAACTGCATTGGCCGCCCATCCTGCCGTCCGATCAAAATCTGTAAGACGCATTTCATCGGCCCACAAGCAGACACTAAGTGCTTTTCCATCATCACGGGGATTTCTGACCCCGATCATCATAAGTTTTACCTGGCTGAGGTCGGGCCGTCCGAAAATGCGGATACCCTGACGGGCATCCACCATTTTAGGTCCAGCCCTGGGATAAAGTTCCCCCAGCGGAAAACTTTCGCGGTCACGAGCGGCTTTCAGGGCATATAATTGATTCAAGTCAAGATCAATATCATTTGCATCAGGCCACACTACTGCGACATCAGGATTATTCCCATTGGGTGTGATTTTTAAAGGAAGATCAATTTCATAATAGTTCTGGTCAAAGTCTGTTCCAAGGCGGAGAAAACCGGTCAGTTGATCGTCTTTAAGATTGTTGCCGTGCGCCGACAGAAACATTTTTATTCTTCCGTAATTAAAAAAATCAAACCCCACATTTTTGTAGATAGACCTGGCATCTCCATCGGCAAGATTTGTCACGCAAACCTGGACCGACTGTTCATTCAGTCTTCGTTGAATGGTGGAAGTAACATCGCGGTCACGGGCCAGGGGTGGCACATAGGCAGGTTTTTCAGCATTGCCTTTCCCATTTTCCTCAACGTTGACGACAGATACCGAAAAATTATCAAGGTTGGGCTCAAGTTGTTCGTTGAATTGCGACTGGGCCAGATTCTCTGTATAACGTCTCCATCGGTTACCTACCGTACGGAAGCTGGCAAAACGAAGTACTACCGGCTCTGTGAACCCCGTCAAAAGCATTCGTGCATATCGAATGGATTTAAAGCCATTGATGCCCCCCACTTTGTCTTCAAATTGACGGATGGGAATGCGAACGAGATACCAGGTGACATCGGATTTTCCTTCCGGGACAATTTTGTCGACAATATATTTTTTCCCGACCTCCAACTGCCCGGGTTTTATGTCCATATTAAATACATAATATTCTTCCAGGTCACTGAGTGTATTATCCTGATTAAGGTCTTCATTTTCAGGAATATTGGATCCTGATTGAGCAAAGGGCTCGCCCCCTGTGATGATGGGGGAATTGCCATCCATCCCGTTGATACTTTTGTATCGTTCAAGAATCTTCGCGTTGGCAGCATCCTGATCCGGGCCTAAGAAATACTTAAAGTCATCCGCGGAAGGGTCTTGTATTACACTTGGGTTTGCGGCAACAAATGAACTGAATTTTTGAGCCTCCTTTACATTACCAACACCATCAAGGCCCACATCCTGGTTTGCGCGGGCGGCAGGATCTGTATTAAACGCATTGTTCAGGTACTGTTGGTTGGTCACGTAGCCCCAATTGTTTTCGGTTACATTGCCGCTCGTCAGATTTCCATCAGCGGGTAGTCCATTTTCAAAGGCATGCTTGCCATCGCGCATCAGGTCTTCTGAAATACTTCCTAAATGAAATATTAATTTTCCTCCTGTCGTGTTGGGCTTGGGAGGGTTAATCCCATCATTAATGACACCATTGGCATTGTTGATGAAGGGATCCATGAGCCAGAATTCAAGGTATTCCACATTGGCTTTGTCGAAATCCACTTCTGTTCGGATGGCCGTAGTAATGCCAGCCCAGCTTTCGATAGGTTTTTTCAATTGTCCATTCAGCAGATCCGGATTATAGTTGTAGAGTCCTCGTTCAGAGGGGTAATAAGCGACATCCAGGATTTGCTCATAAAAATTTCCTATATAAGGATCTTTGAAGGGAAAGATCTCCTGAGGGAGCACAGGTCGGACATAATGGTTTTGCAGATCTTTATCAGAAATGTTGTTTGGTTTGTAAGTACTCGTTTCCCGGTAAAACAAATTATCAATTTGGTACCAGGCAAGCTTGGCCCTTTTATAACCAGCACTTACGTCATTGGGAAGTCCGGCACTTCCGTCAAAACTATACAAAGGAGCGGAGGGTACGACGGCCGTTTTCCAGCCGACAGGGTTCAGTAAACTATAAGGTGTTGCCGTATTTTCAAAGTCATCAATAAAGGATGTTCCATCTCCATTGACAATGTTTGAAGTGCCTGGCAGCAACTGAGCAAATTCAGCATTCAATGTAACTGTAGAGATATCTTTGGTTTGCAGAAAAGGAAGGGCATCTACCATTTTGGTGAGGATCCTGGAGTTCTTCTTCAAATTCAGATCGACACCATATTGGATATTTCTGGCGGGCTCGGTTCCAATAAGGTTACGGGAGATGAGCGGACGTTCATTGTAATAGAGAAATGTACCGCCGATGTTTACGTCTGCATTAAGTTTATAATCAAAACGACTTCCTAGTAAAGACCTTGTTTGAAAAGCAAAGGGGTCCTGTTGTTCATAGGTAATGCTGATATTTTTCCCGGAACTCAGAATCCCCTCGTTAAGGATGGAAACTTTCCCAAACGTATAATCAACGGTGTAATCAACGCCTTCCCTCAAGGGCGAGCCACCGGCAAACACTTTGACAGAGCCTGGTGAGATGTTGAATCCTTGAATGATAATATCCTTTCCTGCTCCTGCCTTAAACGACCCAGTGATATAAAATTTATTTTTGTTAGCAACCAGTTCTGCTTCTGCTTTTGTAGTATGATAGAGGGTATCATACACATATTTTTGAATCAGGGTTTGTGTGGTAGTAGGATTCGTCTCTTTTGCAAATAGATTTCGAAGGCCCTTATTAAAAGGTTCCAGGTACGGAAAAATAATCAACCCTGTTTCTGAATTGATAGTAATTTTTTCAACATAGTCAAAATTCCCATCCGGTTGTGGGTCGTTGTAGGGATTGAGGCGGTCAAGTCCGAGAACGGAAATTAACTGTTGTGTCCGTGAGTAATCGCCATCCTGTATTTGAGGATTATCAATGCCCGTGCGGTCATCGCGGTAAATGACCCGAAGCTGAAATCCTTCTTTCTGGAGTTGTGTGACACTGAGATTGTAAATATTTTTAATCATCAGGTTCCAGGTAGGTAGGATTTTGCCACGGTTATCCTTGACGGCGATTTTGCGGGGTCTCAACATCTTAAGAAAGACGACATCTTTTTCGCCCCTGTTTGAATAGTCTTCAGTGAGTTCACCCACTTTATAGGCCCGGCCGTTGTAGGTGTACTCAAACGCCACCGCTACCGCTTCATCGTTTTGGAGTTTGCGTTGCAGCGTGATGTAGCCTAATTCCTTGTGATAAGTAAATTCAGTGGGGGAAAGTTTTCGGGCGCTGGTGATTTTTTCAAAGTCTGTGCCGTTGGTATAGGCACCTGGCCCGTATATTACATTTTCCAGGGTCAGGTTAATATTATCAGAACTTTTATCCGTGAGCGCCTGGAGGTTGGAATGCAAATCGTTGTTACCGTTATCAGTCGGTGATCCATCCATCCTCAAACTCGATCCATAAAGAGATCTTCGGTAAGCTTTATCGGTCTCGCCCATATCCATAAATCCCACGACATCCCTCAAAGTTTGTGTATCATTTTGACGATTTAGCAAATACACTTCTATCCGGGTGACGTTTACGCCGGAAGTAATCTGGGGCAGTGTGCTCAGCCAATTTTCAAAATTGTCTCTAAAAAACTGGCCCAGGAAAAAATGCCGGTTTTCATCATAGTTGGAACCTACGATTTCGAAAGGCCTTCCCTGGGCAGCCCCATTGGTACTCCCTGCAACATTGATGGTGTTCTGCTTTCCGCGTTGAGTAGTAGCAATGGCGGTGACGAACATTTTTCCAAACTGGAATTGTCCCTTCACCCCAAAGAGATTTTGAGCCCCGGAAATCAGACTGTTGTTTAACGGCAGACTTACATTTCCAATTTCTAATTTTTTAAGGATGTCTTCCTTAAAGCCCGTATACTCAACCTTCATTTGATTCTGAAAGTCGAATGAGTTATTGTTATCGAAGTTGGTTGTGATCTTTAGTTTTTCACCCACTTTTCCCGTCACGGCCAGGTTAATTTGCTGATCGAATTCAAATCCTCCATTGCTCTGTTGGCGAATGGGTATGGATGGGTTTTGTATTTTTTGCCATTGGCCGCCGAAGTCAAGGGTGATAAACCCCCGCGGAATTAGTTCCACGAAGCTTCCTCCGAAAATTCGGTCCATCACCGGGCTTATATATAGTTTCGGTAAGAGGTTGCGGCTACTCACCGCGCTTTCGCCATCAAGGGCCTTGCTCCGATTCTTCCAATAATCCTTTATTATTGATTGGTTCTGAAATTGACTTGCTTCTTTGAACGTCATGTAAGAAGGAGAACGAAAATTTACTTTCCCCATTTTTTCATATATGGAATAAGTCCGGCCCGTGTCGGGCAAGGCCTCCAGCTTCATGCTTTTGGGGTCCTTCAGGAAAAGCGGTGAATGGGTTGTGTAATTAGAAAATGGATCGCCGTAGCGGTCGGATGGCTTGAAATTTGGAAGGTAGAGTGGCCTATAACGGGCCGAATCCTGACGTGTGGTATCGCGCTTTTGAAATTGTCCTTTAACCAAAATCGGTACAAGGCACGACAGCAACATCATGCCCAGTCCAAGGGTGAACTGTTTTTTCCAGGTTAGGTAATTCAAACGTACTCTATGCGTTTTTCAGTGCTTGCTTGACCAAGTCTTCCAAGCTAATAGTATTTCCCGATTTTCTCAGGACGGCATCGATACTTTTCTCGGCTGCAGCCCTGACAATCCCCAGGGTCATTAATGCTTTTAACGCCTCTTGCCGCAGGGTATTGCTTACTATTCCTGTTAAAGTTGGGGTCCCGTCCAAGGGGGCTTTTCGAAGTTTATCTTTCAGCTCCAAAATGAGCCGTTGGGCGGTTTTTCCCCCTATTCCCTTTACGGCTTGAAGGGTACCTGCATCCTCACGCAGGATAGCCGATTTTAGCTCGTCGGGCGTAAGGGAAGACAGGACCATCATGGCCGTATTAGGCCCCACGCCATTAACGGATATCAGGTTCATAAACATCCCTTTTTCTGCATCTGAAGCAAAGCCATAAAGGATATGAGCATCTTCCCGAACATGGAGATGAGTGGCCAGGCGGATATCTTCCTTGTCTTTTATTTCAGAAAATGTATTAAACGAAATAAAGGCCTGGTACCCGATTCCATTTACATCAATAAGGACATGGGTTGGTTCCTTGTGTACCAGTTTGCCTTTGAGATAGGCGATCATTCTTTACTTCTTTGCGTTTAACTCAATCTCTTGTTGTATCTGGGCATCCACTACAGCGATGGCGGTCATATTCACAATCTCCTTGATGGAACTACCCGTCTGCAAAATGTGAACGGGTTTTCTCATCCCCAGTAAAATTGGGCCAATGGTTTCAGCGCCACCAATCTCCATTAAAAGTTTGTAGGCAATGTTGGCCGAAGAAAGGTTGGGAAAAATTAACGTGTTGGCACCTTCTTTAGCAAGGGCACTAAAGGGATACAATTCACGCTGTAGTTCGACATTCAAAGCTACATTCGCCTGAATGTCTCCTTCGATGGTAAGGTCAGGATATTTTTCTTTCGCCAGCCGCACGGCCTCCCATACTTTGTCAGGCACCTGTCCTTTACTAGATCCGAAATTTGAATAGGACAAAACAGCTACCCGGGGATTGGCATCGAAGAATTTTACGCCGCGTATGGTGAGTCCGATGATGCCCACCAACTCTTCGGGTGTGGGATCAACATTCACCGTGCAATCGGAAAAAAAGAAGGTGCCTTTCTTGTTAAGAATAATATACATTCCGGCCACGCGTTTCACCCCCGGTCTCATGCCGATAATCTGAAGAGCAGGGAGAATGGTTTTGGAGTAATCACGGGTGAGTCCCGAGATCAATGCGTCGGCCTCACCGAATTCCACCATCATAGCCCCAAAGGCATTTCGATCACGCATCACCCGCCGGGCATCCGGTAAGGTTATTCCTTTCCGTTGTCTTTTTGTATAATAGACAGATGCATATTTTTCATCCCGCCCTTTGTCCTCACGCGGGTCAATTATTGTGCAGTCGCTCAACTCCAGTTTGTGCTCTTTAATTAGTCGTTCAATTTCTGCCCGGTTGCCAAGTAAGACGGGGATGGCAATTTGTTCATCACTTAACACCTGAGCGGCCTTGAGAATTTTTATGTTGTCGGCCTCGGCAAAAACGACCCGTTTGGGAGCCTTCTTCGCACGATCGATGATGGTATTGATAAGTTTCTGGTCAATGCCAATTCGCTTTTGTAATTCCTTATGGTATGCGCCCCAATCGGTAATCGCCTTGGTGGCGATGCCTGAATCCATGGCTGCTTTCGCTACGGCAGGAGCCAGTGTGGTGATTAACCGGGTATCCATTGGTTTAGGAATCAGGTATTCACGTCCAAACTCAATTTTATCTGCTCCATAGGCCATCATTACGCTGTCGGGCACAGGCTCTTTTGCCAGGGAAGACAAAGCACGAACCGCGGCAAGTTTCATTTCTTCATTTATTTCCGTCGCCCGTACATCCAGGGCTCCACGGAAAATGTAAGGGAATCCGAGAACATTATTAACCTGGTTGGGATAATCCGAACGGCCAGTGGCCATGATCAGATCGGGGCGAGTTTTTTTTGCCAGGTCGTAAGCGATTTCCGGATTAGGATTGGCCAAAGCAAATACGATGGGGTCTTTCGCCATGGCCAGGATATCTGCAGGAACTAAAACGTCGGCTTTTGAAAGGCCAATAAAAACATCGGCTCCTTTCATAGCTTCCTGAAGGGTTGTAATTTTTTTAGAAGTCGCAAACTCCGATTTAATATCATCAAGATCTGGGCGATCCTTCCGGATCACACCCTTACTATCACACATGATCAGGTTTTCCTTTTTTAATCCCAGTGCAAAGTAAAGTTTGGTGCAAGACACAGCGGCGGCCCCTGCTCCATTTACCACCACAACGATTTGCTCAATTTTCTTTCCAATCACTTCAAGAGCATTCAATAAGGCAGCACTGGAGATGATCGCGGTACCGTGCTGATCATCGTGCATGATGGGGATATTCATTTTCTCCCGTAATTCTCTTTCAATTTGGAAACACTCGGGAGCTTTGATGTCCTCTAGATTGATTCCACCAAATGTAGGCTCCAGGGATTTTACTATTTTGATAAACTCTACGGGATCAGTTTCAGCAATCTCAATGTCGAAGCTGTCGATGCCGGCATATTTTTTAAAGAGCACCGCTTTGCCCTCCATCACCGGCTTGGAAGCTTCGGGGCCTATGTTGCCCAGTCCCAGTACCGCTGTGCCGTTAGAAATGACAGCCACAAGATTTCCTTTCGCAGTATATTTATAAACATCCTCTTTATTGGCCGCAATTTCCATGCATGGTACGGCAACACCAGGGGAATAGGCGAGTGCTAAATCAAGTTGAGAGCTGAGCGCTTTTGTTGGCACCACTTCAATCTTGCCAGGCTGGCCCATTGTATGGTAGTTGAGGGCATCTTCTTTTCGTACTTTAATAGACATGGTTGGGTTGGATAAAAGCCTCCTAAGTTAATGGATTCGGCCGAAAAGTAATATAATGCCCTTTTTATCAATAAGGGTGTCCGTGTTGTGTAGATTTTTACATGGAAGCTTATGGTATTTCCGGGCTGGTTTTAAAGCTATACAGAATGGTTTCTAGTTCGCGCATGATCTCTCGTTGGTTTACACGTGGACTGATGGTAAATCCTTCGATGTAATAAAATTGCCGCGTGCCTTCATCGACAACTGCAAAACCCTCAAAAGGTCCCCCCAGCAAATAGTCGTTGGAACGAAACAGGCCCCTTACGCGCATAGCAAAATTTCCGTTAAAATTTACGGTATCGGTTGTGATGGGTATGTAGGGCCGGGTTTCAGTAGTTAAATAGGAGTCGGGGCGGTCGGGGTCTCCAAATAAATATTTGCCACAGATTTCATTGCGAAAATGAAGGATGTTTTCCTTTTTGAAGTCATCCATGGAAGTATAGGGTTTACGTGCGATAAAAATGTCCTTATCATCCCGGGGGTTGACCTGCCGCAGCCAAATGAAGTCTTTACTTTTATCGGCAATTTTGAAACCAAATGGCACCTGGAGGTTACATTGATAGTCTTTGCTGATGGTTTCACTGATACCCCTGACGCCTCCTCCTTTGAACAGTGCAGCAGCCAATCTTTGCCTTTCTTTCTGATCAAAATAATCAATTAACCGGCCGCGGTTCGATCGTATGTTTTGTAACAACGTCTTTTCGTCTTTACCAAACAAGTACATGATGAGCTGGTTTTTCGCAAAGACATTGTCGTCCATCATGCTAAACTGCGTAGAATT
>JAYWDP010000262.1:0-14810 GCA_043779775.1 Cyclobacteriaceae bacterium | reverse complement strand
CATTTGCCACGGCCTTAAGGCCGTGGCAATGCTCTTATTTTCTAAATGGGACTTTAGTCCTAAACTGAGACACAACCAAAGAACGCATCCTATTGGTTATGGCCTTCCTCCTTCCTACATTTGAACGTTATGCAAGACATTCAAAAGAAAGTTACCCTGATCCTCACGGATAAACTTGGAATACCCGATTCTGAAATCACACCTGATGCCAGTTTTGTTAAAGACCTTGGTATCGATTCATTGGATTACGCGGAACTTGTGATGGAATTTGAACAAACCTTTGACATCAAAATACCGGATGATGATGCTGAAAAAATGCAGACCATCGGAGAAGCGGTGAAGTATATCGGAGAGAAAATTAAAAAATAGTTCGTTCAACACGTCTGGTTTTGCGGCTTTCAATTGGTAAAAAAATATTAAACCTCAGAGGCGCGGAGACGCAAAGTGTCTTCAAGGATCAGAAGCTTTAACCAATTCCTTTGCGCCTTTGCGCCTCAGCGGTTAAAAAATCCTTATAATTTAAAAAAACAGCAAAAAAAACTTAGTGTCTTTGTGACTTAGTGGCATAGACCCGATGACTGAAAATAAAGTATTCTTCATTGTCAATAAATATTCCGGCACCGGCTTTCAGTCAAAAATTGAAGGACGCATCATCGACGCCTGTGCCCGACTGAAGTTGGAGGGCATCATAGAATACACCCAGCGAAAAGGTCATGCCACGGAGTTGGCCCGTCAGGCAGTAAGTGCCGGCATCCCTCGCATCTTTGCAATGGGCGGTGATGGTACCGTAAATGAAGTAGCGCAGGGTATCGTGGGCACTTCTTCCGCCATGGGTATCCTCCCCAAAGGTTCAGGCAACGGTCTCGCACGGCATTTAAAAATTCCGCTACGGCTTCCCTATGCTCTTAAACTTCTTGATCAGTACCAGGTCATTGACATGGACGTACTGAAGGTCAATGGAAAAATCTCTGTCAATGTCTCAGGCATTGGCTTTGATGCCCATGTCGCCGGCAAGTTTGGAAAAAATGGCAAGCGCGGATTAATCGGCTACACAAAACTGGCCATAAAAGAATTCAGGCGCTACAAAGAATTTGATACCCAAGCCCTCCTGGACGGTCAGCCTGTTTCCAACAAGTCCTTCATTATTGCACTGGCAAACTCCTCACAGTTTGGCAACAATGCCCTTGTGGCCCCATCCGCTTCTGTCTGTGATGGCGTCATGGAAGTATGCTTTATAAAAAAAGTTCCTCTATCTCAGATGCTGGGGTTTACCACCAAAATGTTTATGGGCAAAATTGAGCGATCATCCTTTGTCAATATTATGAAAGCGACACAATTCAAAGCTGAATTCTCCAGACCACTCCGTTATCACATCGATGGGGAGGCTTATCCGGCAGAAAATAAATTTGTAGTGGAAATTCAGCCGAGTGCACTGAAGGTAATTGTGCCGCTAAATCCTGGGAAAATTTAGTAATTTGCACTTGTCCTCTTTTTCCAAAAATTAAACGAACATATTAAAATAAATTATCTATGAAAAAGTTTCTTATTGTCCTTTCATTACTGAGCATTGCACTAATCCCAGTCACCGCGCAGGAAATAGGATTGCAACTATATAGCCTCCGCAAACAGATTCCTTCTAATGTACCCGGAGTACTTACCGAAATAAAAAAATGGGGGATCACCGAGCTTGAAGGCGGCAGCACGTATGGACTTCCCGAAGCAGAATTCAATAAGCTATTGAAAGAAAATGGTTTGAAAGTGATAAGCGTAAATGCTGAATTCGATGAGCTCACCCAAAATCCTCAAAAGATCCTTGACCGTGCTAAAGCGGTAGGTGCCACCTACGTAGTTTGTTATTGGATACCCCACACAGGGGATGAATTTACTTTCGCTGAAATAAAAAAGGCTGTGGATGTTTTCAATACCGGCGGGAAAATGCTAAAAGAAAATGGATATTCCTTCTGCTATCATCCGCACGGTTTTGAGTTTCGGCCCTATGAAAATGGTACCCTTTTTGATTTCCTCGTAAGCAATGTAGATCCGCAATATGTCAACTTTGAAATGGATGTCTTCTGGATTAAACATCCTGGACAAGATCCTGTAGCATTATTGAAAAAATATCCCAATCGGTTTCCGCTCATGCATCTGAAAGACCGTAAGCCAGGCACCATCGGCAATCAGTTTGGACGAGCGGATGTGGAAACCAATGTAGTACTCGGCAGCGGCGATGTTGGCATTGCTTCTATCATGGAAGAATCCAGAACGGCTGGCGTGAAACATTTTTTTATTGAAGATGAATCGTCCCGATCGGAACAACAAATACCTCTGAGTCTGGCATTTCTTCGCAGCTTGCGTTAATTCTTTTTGAATGTGGTAAAAAGTAATTTAGCATTTCCGTCCATTGTTTATATTTCTTTAAAATGTTTCTTATTAGCTTCGTGAACAGCACTCAATCCCGGCATGCTGTTGAATTCCATTATCATGCGCAGAAAAACATTCATAAAATTATCAGCAATCATGGCAGCAGGATCCGTACTGAAACCGAGAAACATTTTTGCCCAGGAAGACAAGCTGCAGAATTGGGCCGGAAATTTTACTTACAGCTCTACTAAAATAGATTTTCCAAAATCGGTTGAAGTGGTCCAGCAATTGGTAAGAAAATACACCAAACTTAAAGTACTGGGTACAAAGCATTGTTTTAACAACATTGCCGATAGCCAGGATCAGTTTATTTCCCTAAAGGAAATGAACCAGGTAGTGGAGTTAAATGAAAAAGACCACACCGTTACCATAGGTGGAGGAATGAACTACGGACAACTTTGTCCCGTGCTGGAATCGAAAGGATACGCCCTCCACAACCTGGCTTCCCTGCCGCACATCTCTGTCGCAGGCGCCTGTGCCACTGCCACGCACGGATCAGGATTAAAAAATGGCAACTTGTCAACCGCTGTGTCTGCTTTGGAAATTGTTACGGCCAAGGGTAACGTGATCACCTTGTCGCGTAAAAAAGACGGCGAAAAATTTTTGGCATCCGTGGTGAGCCTGGGGGCCCTGGGTGTGGTAACCAAAGTGACCCTGGACGTTCAGCCTTCCTTTGCCGTAAGGCAGGATGTGTATGAGCGACTTCCCATGGAACAACTTAAAAAACATTTTGATGGAATCGAAGCCGGTGGTTACAGCGTGAGCCTCTTCACTGATTGGCAAAGTGAAAGCATCAACGAAGTCTGGGTTAAGAATAAAGTTGAAGCCGGCAAGACTTTCAAATCTGCACCAGACTATTTCGGGGCAAAAGCCGCAACCAAAAATCTTCACCCCATTGCTGATCTTTCGGCCGAAAATTGTACCGAACAAATGGGTGTAACAGGCCCCTGGTATGAGCGGTTACCGCATTTTAAAATGGGCTTTACGCCAAGCAGCGGGAAAGAACTGCAATCGGAATATTTTGTGCCTCGTCATCTTGCGGTGGATGCCATTCAGGCCGTGGCCCGTCTCGGCAAACAAATAGGTCCCTATCTTATGATAACAGAAATACGCACCATTGACGCCGATGATCTTTGGATGAGCCCGTGCTATCAACAGCCTTCCGTGGCGATCCATTTCACCTGGAAACAGGATATTCCTGCCGTGAGCAAACTGCTGCCCATCATTGAGAAGTCACTGGAGCCGTTTAACACCAAACCCCATTGGGGTAAATTATTTACTATCTCGCCAGCACGTCTTAGTCTGCTCTACAAAAAGATGAGTGATTTCAGGGACCTGGCCCAATCCCTTGATCCACAAGGAAAATTTAGAAATGAATTTCTAAACAAGAATATTTTTTGACATTGAAAATAAAGTTCTCCATTCCCTTTGTCTTCACTTTCCTCCTCATGACCACCGTCATGATGGAGTTGTATGAGATCGTGCTCATTTCTGTCCAAAAACCGAATATGGCCATGTATGAAGGTGAACTGAAGAAATTGAAAGAGGGAAAATAAACGTTACGTTACGAACTACAAATTGTCCTGTGCTGATAAGTGCAGGACAATTTTTATTTTTCGCACAATCCAAATCTGCCCGATTTCGAACGGTCACGGTCATCAATGAACATCCTGGCTCACATGAAGGCCATTTAACGGCTAAAATTAGCATCTTTAGAATGGTATAGCAATTGAATACAACTGCCAGGACAATACCCTATGCTAACCAACTACCTTAAAATTGCCTATCGCAATCTCATCAAAAATAGAGTCTATTCTTTCATTAACATTTTCGGGCTCGCGCTTGGCATGGCATGTGTATTTCTGATCTTACAATACCTTAAGCAAGAACTCAGCTACGATCGCTTTCACACGAATGCAGAAGATATCTACCGAATCAGTTGGGAAGATGAGAATCCCCAGACTCGTACCCCCCACCCAATGGCGCAAGCCCTTGTGCACGATTTCCCTGAGGTTGAAAGTGCCGTAAGCCTGACTCCGTTATGGGGATTTGGTCTTACGCGCGAAACCTTCTCCATCAGCAATCCGGCCAAGGATGTACGCTATGATGAGACCAACGTGATGGCCGTGGATACAACCTTTTTTGATGTGTTTACATTTCCACTGATTAAAGGTGATCCCAAGACTGCATTAAAAAAACCCGGGGGCCTGCTCCTTTCTGCTTCGATGGCGAAAAAGTATTTCGGTGATGAAGATCCCATGGGAAAGCACCTTGCGGTAAACGATGATAAACAATTGGTAGAAGTAGTAGCTGTATTTCAAGATGTACCGGTCAGCTCTCATTTTCATTTCGATTTCCTCGTTTCTTATGTCAGAGAAAAAATGTTTGAGGACCCAGCGAGTGAATTTTATACCTGGAAAGATTTTGGGCATTACAACTATATCCGTCTGAAGCCCGGCACCGATCCCAAACAATTGGAAGCAAAATTCATCAGTTGGATACGTCAATACATCGATGTCTCTGACGAAGCGTATCGTTCCATGCGGGAAAGAAATTTCGGTTTCCGGCTTCAACCGCTTACCGATATACATCTACAATCCCATTTAAGGTGGGAACTGGAAGCCAACGGATACATTGCCTACGTTTATATGATGACGGTTGCTGCCCTCCTCATCCTCATTATCGGGTGCGTAAATTTTATTAACCTCACCTCAGCCCAATCTGCCGAGCGGACCAAAGAAATTGGAATACGAAAATCCCTCGGCGCTTTCCGAAGACAATTAGCATTCCAGTTTACGGGCGAGTCTCTGTTGATCAGCCTGCTGGCCACCTTGATTGCCGTTGTGTTCATTGAAATTTCTATTCCTTTCTTCACCATGATCACCGGCCAATCATTTGAAATGAACTACGTTTTCTTTGGGTTTGTATTGGGCGGGATGGGCATCCTTACCGGAATTGCCGCAGGAGTCTTTCCTTCCATGTATTTATCCGGCAGATCCGCATTGATGGTAAAAGGAAAAATAAATACCAGAGGCACGAGTTTCCGTCAGACTTTCACAGTGTTTCAGTTCTTTGCTTCTATGGTATTAATCTCAAGCAGTATGATCATCCATAACCAACTTGATTTCATACAGCATAAGGAACTTGGATTTCACCAGGAACAAGTGGTCGTAATACCCGTGAAGAATCAAGATGCTATTAATCCCAGACTGGAAGCACTCAGGTCGGAACTGCTGAGGATTCCCGGAGTTAACACGGTGTCGGCGGCATCCAATGTGCCGGGCCGCTCCTTTAATCAAAATCCGGTTTTTGCCAGCCATGATCCCCAATTGAGGGTAGCAGCCTCCGAAGCCATGGTTGACTATGATTTTTTTAATGTGCTGGGCATTGAGTTTGTCGAAGGGCGAGGATTCTCAAAAGAAAATCCGGCAGATCAAGAGGGCTTTGTTCTCAATGAAACGGCTGCCAGGAATCTTTTTTCCGGCAGCGCTATAGGAAAGGAGTTCTCCTGGGATTATGACGCTGGTCTTATCAAAGGTCCAGTGATCGGCGTGGTGAAAGATTTTAATTTTCAATCCCTGCATCTGCCGGTGCGGCCATTACTTTTCAGGCTTAGACCTCGTTACAATTATGTGCTTCTGAAATTGAACACTTCCGACTATCCATCGACGATGACCACCATTGAGCAGACCTGGACGAAATTTGACGACCGCTTCAATTTTGAGTTTTCATTCCTTTCCGACCAACTCAACCAACAATATACCCTGGAGAAAAATATGGCCACCCTCCTGGGGGTTTTCTCGGTGATTGCCGTAACAGTCGCCTGCTTCGGCTTACTGGGTATTGCAACCATCAACTTCAAACAAAAAACAAGAGAAGTGAGCATCCGAAAAGTATTGGGTGCTTCCCTGTCAGGCCTCCTGGCCCTGCTGCTAAAAGACTTCACACGAATGGTCATTATTTCCCTGGTTCTTGCCATCCCCCTGGTGTGGTGGATTATGAGTCAATGGCTGCAAAATTTTACGTACAGGACGGTCATCCACCCATTGGTATTTGTTGGTTCGGGAATGCTATTGCTAGTTATTGCCTGGGCCACCTTGAGCTATCTTACCCTTAAGGTTGCCCTTACAAATCCTGCGGAAACTTTAAAAAATGAATAGACTTTAAGTGAAAGACAGGATTATCCGCCTGCCCGTTTAACTTTGTAACCCGCCTGTAAAAGAATCTGGAATACCTTATCTCGGACATCTCCTTGAATTAATATCTCTCCCTCTTTGGAAGACCCTCCCGTTCCACATTTCGTCTTTAATAATTTAGTTAATGAAGCCAGGTCATCTTCCGTACCTACAAAGCCTGAAATGAGAGTTACCTGTTTTCCGGCCCTTCCGTTTTTATCTAAAAAGACTTTAAGGCTTTGTTGTCCTGGTGGCAAGCTTGAATGGCCAGAGGATGTGTGTTGCTGAAAGGAGAAATTTGAATCCGTTGAATAAACTACTCCCTCCCGTTTCTTCCAATCATTCTTCTTCATAAAATTGAAAATATTAAAAAAATGAGATTAAATACGAGGGCCATACAGATTGTAATTCCAAAACTAAAACGAAACTCAATACCATTCTTTAATGTGAGTCCAAAAAGAGAAAACACCAAAAGCATAATGGGGACAAATAGAAAATTCTGATATACCGAATCAAGCCCATAAATCGTATGTTTCTTGTTTTCCGCCACCACTTTCACCAGAACATTTAAAATTCTGGAAGTGTTGATTTCAACCTTTGATCCCGTAGGAAAAAAATCGACCCCTTCCCGAGCGACTGGAAACTGGTGACCATTGTCTGTTACCACAACGTAAGGCACATGGTCAAATTGCCAGCCGTAAAGCCGGTTGCTTTCCGGAAGTACAGTTTCTCTAATTATGCGATGAGGAAGAACGTAGTCAATAAGCAGGAAGGCACACCACCCTATACCTATAAAACAAACTGTGCGCAGATATTTGAGAAAATGCGCCATCATCAGCAAGTGCTCCGGCGGCCTGGGTGCAGGTCGTTTATACCCTGGTTGCTGTTGTCTGCGGTAGGCTGGATCACGGTGCCATTTTGTTGCTGGTGCCGGACCGTCTGGAGGAGTTCCGCCCCGCAAAAGCAGATCGTATTGCTCCCGTTTAACTTTATCAATTAAAATTTCGTGTGCTTCATTGATTTCCTGAAATAAGGTCGACGCTTCCTCCGACGGATTTTTGTCAGGATGAAATACGACCGCGAGCCTTCGATAGGCACGTTTGATTTCCGCTTCGTTGGCTTGCCGGCTGACGCGTAATATGCGATAGTAGTCTTTCAACTTTTCAGGATAATTCGAAAAGTAATCATACAATACGGCAAGAAAAAATGCCACCCTGCATGGGCGGCATTTTCAAATCCGATAAATATTATGCGTTAATGCTTTACAACAAATGTAAGCACAGGTCGTTTTGATTGATTGGCAACTTCTTCAGCTACACTTCCGGCGATGACATGAGCAAATCCCGAGCGACCGTGGGTAGCCATGGCAATCATATCGGCATCGATCTGATCGGCAAATCGAATGATCCCTTCCTCAATGGTAATGTCATTGAAGATGTTGAGTGTACAATTCTTCAAGCCAAGAGTCTTGGCAAATTTTTCCATATATCCTTTTACGATATAGTCCCGCTGGAAATCTCCGGGGGTATTGATTCTTACCAGATGAATCGTAGAATTATAAATCTGTTGGGTGCGCTTGACAATGCGCGAAAAAACCTCCTCGTCTTTTGACATGGCGGTAGCATACACAATATTCTTAAAATCCGTAGTTACTGGTCTCTTTTGTATTGTCAATACCGGGCAATGTGAACTACGGATTACTTTCTCAGTAGTGGAACCAATCAGCATTTTATCAACGCCTGTCCTTCCAACAGTACCCATTACCACAAGATCTACCTTATGTTCGGCGATAATCGTCCTGATTCCATGGAAAGGATTACCCATTCTCAACTCACCTTCAACCTTCACCTCTGTATACCTGGGATCCTTGACAGCTTTCTCAAGCTGGGCTTTCGCCTTTTTGATCATTTGCAAGGTGAAAAGTTTATCATTCATTGAGGAGTATGCCACCTGACCTTCCACGTTAAAGGATGATCCGCCGGTTGCTTCTTCAATGACATGAAGAAGTGTCATGCTTGCACCGGATTTTTTCGCAATATCAAAGCCTACATCGGTTGCAGTAAGAGCATTTTTTGAGAAGTCCGTTGGGACGAGTATTTTTTTCATAGTCAGAAGTTTTTTTTAACGGATGGTAGTAGGTAAAAGTAAGAATTTCATGGGTAAATCATATAGGGTGCCCCTAAGTTATTTTGCTTCAGATAGCACTTTTGCATGCTAAAACGCAGCTTTTGTGGGTATATTTAAACTTAATAGTAAATAATTCCAATGCCTGTCAAGATTACCAGCGCACGTTCGTCTTTTGAATGAATTGTAAGGATAATCAGGACCAAAAAAAACTCTAGTATGAAGGAACTGGAAGCCTTGAAGCATCTGGAACACTTCGATAACAAAGCGCTCCTAAGCTATTACCTCTATCCTGCTGCCCTTGGTGAGTGGCATGCGCAAATCGGGAAAATCGCTGAAGCACGGGAATATTTTGAAGAGGCTATTCAACTCACCCATTCCCCAACAGAAAAAAAACTGCTCCAAAACAAAATCAGTAAGTTATTCTGACATAGTGCCGATGGATTATCTTTGCGGCCCATGTCTTCCCTTCTTCAACTTCAGAAAACCATGGACCTCATCCGCCTCGAGCGGCAGGCCGATCTGGAGTATTATCGCAACAAAGTGCTGCTGCGATCACTCCATCAGCGGACCCTTGAAGGCACCACCTGGTATCCGGTACGTCTTAAACGAGACTACATTGGAACCGGCGAAAGAATCGTGATTGAAGTAGAACGCACCACCCACCTTGACCAGCCCCATGCTTTTCAAAGTGGCAAATCCGTAAGTATCTTTTCAAATGCCTCCCGTAAGCCTGAGAAAGAGCATGCAAACGGAGTCATCAATTATGTGCGAGACAACACGATGGTAGTTACTCTCAACAATGATGAACTCCCTGATTGGATCGAAGATGGTCTCCTGGGCGTCGACGTAATGTTTGATGAGATGAGCTACCGGGAGATGGAGCATGCCTTGAAAGAGCTGATGAAAGCCGATGGTAATCGTATTGCCGAACTCAGAGAGATTTTATTAGGGGATGGTCCCGTATCCAGCATTCAAAACTCAGTACCCAACACCCTGAACTCAGAACTCAGAATCCAGAACCCGCCATCTTCCATTCTAAACGACAGTCAAAATTCCTCCTTGCGAAAAGTGATAAATACGGAAGACATCGCCTTCATCCACGGTCCACCCGGCACAGGAAAAACCACCACCCTCGCCCAGGCTATTCAATTTACCGTAAAGGAAGAACAACAAGTCCTTGTCTCTGCTCCCAGCAATGCTGCCGTTGACTTATTGGTGGAGAAACTCAGTGAGCTGGGATTGAATGTCTTGCGTATAGGGCATCCGGCCCGTGTGACCGAGCAAACGCTGAGCAAAACACTTGACGCGCGCATTGCCGCTCACCCCCACTACCACGAGTTACGGGTGATGCGAAAAAAGCTAGAACAAGTAAAAAGTATGGCGTTTAAATACAAACGCAATTTTGGTTTTAGCGAAAAGGAGCAGCGCAGGCTTTTGTTACAAGAAGCAAAAACATTAAAGGCTGATGCCGATACGCTGGAGTTCTATATTGTCAATGATCTTCTAAACAAGAGTGAAGTGATTTGTGCCACATTAGTTGGATCCTCTCATCCGGTGTTGCGCGGCAGAAAATTCAAAACTGTGTTTATCGACGAAGCTGGCCAAGCCCTGGAGCCAGCTTGTTGGATACCCATCCTTCGCTCCAGAAGGGTAATTTTTGCAGGTGATCATCTCCAGCTTCCTCCTACCATTAAATCAAATGAGGCGGCAAAGGGAGGATTGTCACGGACACTTTTTGAGAAGGGTATAGAAAAACATCCGACAAGGGCAACGATGTTGCGTGTGCAATATCGAATGCATCAGGATATCATGAAATTTTCCTCTCACTACTTTTATAAAGATGAGTTAGTTGCCCATGAATCCGTCTGGTCGGAACGTCTTCGTCCAGACCAGGCCCCGGTAGAGTTTATTGATACCGCGGGATGTGGATACGCCGAAGCACAGGATCCTGAAACATTGAGCCGGTTCAATGAAGAAGAAGCGCATCTGGTTATCCGGCAAGCTGAAAAGTTGGTAGAATCTATTGGGGGAGAGGAATGGCTACATCAAAATATCACCATGGGCATCATCACTCCTTACCGCGCGCAAGTTGACTTCCTGCATAAACTTGCCGAAAGTTCCAGTGTGCTCGAACCATTGCATAAACTCATTACGATTAATACCGTTGACGCCTTTCAGGGCCAGGAGAGGGATGTCATTGTAATCAGCTTTGTGCGAAGTAACGACAAGGGGGAAGTAGGGTTTTTAAAGGATATACGAAGGACGAACGTCGCCATGACCCGTGCCCGGAAAAAACTGATCATGGCAGGTGACAGTGCAACACTCGGAGCCCACCCCTTTTATCTTGAATTGCTGGAGTTCGTGCAGAATGAAGAATTTTATAAAAGTGCTTTTGAAATCTAAGTTGCCTTTGTCAGATACCAACATGCTGTCCGATAAAATATTATCATTCTATAAAGAACTAAAAATTCGGCAGGCTTTACCTAAAGGAATTGAAGTTATGAATCCTTATCAGGATGAATATGCCTTCAGCTTATGCGAACAGTTTTATAGGAAATTTTATCATGATGACATTGCGAGAACCTTACTGCTCGGGATAAATCCAGGTCGATTTGGATCGGGCATGACCGGCATTTCCTTTACGGACCCCATCAAGTTGGAAAATGAATGTGGCATCAAAAATACTTTCTCAAAAAAAGCAGAACTCTCCGCAGATTTTATTTATCGGATGATTGCAACTTATGGTGGACCTGAAATTTTTTACAGACACTATTTTATTTCCGCTGTCTCGCCCCTGGGCTTTACCCTCAACGGAAAGAACATCAACTATTATGATGATAAAAAATTAGAAAAGGTCGTATTGCCCTTTATTGTCAAATCCGTGAACCAACTTATTTCGATAGGCTTCTCAAAAGAAAAGTGCTATTGCATCGGAGAAGGGAAGAATTTTGAATTCCTCCAAAAGATCAATCAGGATTACCAGTGGTTTGAAGAAATTATCCCTTTGGCCCACCCGAGGTTTATTATGCAGTATAAGCGAAAACATCTCACCCGGTATATCGACGAGTGGTGCCATCATTTAGGTGGTGGCACGACTTGCTAAAATCTCTTCTTTGCCCCACGTATGGCTTGCGCGGTCCAGGGATCTTCCGGCCATGAATGCCTGGGGTAGCGCATTCGCAGTTCCTTCCTGACATCATAATAGGTTGTTTGCCAAAAGCTTTTGAGGTCTTGAGTAACTTGTACAGGCTTGTAGCCCGGTGAAAGCAAATGAAGGAGAATTTTATTTCGCCCCTCGTTCACAACTGGGGTTTCTGACAGTCCAAACATTTCTTGAAGCCTGACTTCCATAACCGGTGAACTACCATCTGAAAAGTATTTTATGGACACCCTCGATCCACTGGGAACCGTGAGTCGCAAAGGAGCCAGTAGCTCCAACTTATTTTGTAAAATCCAGGGCAGTAAACCCATTAGCATGGCGTGAATATCCAATTTCTCAAGGTCTGACAATTTGTAAATCCCCATTAAGTATGGCGAAAGCCAGGTCTCCAATGTCTTTAATAAATTCTCCTCCTGAAGATCCGGCCACCCTTCCTCTGGCCTCCAGATTTTTAGACTTTGAATCCGGGCCTGTAACGATTGTACCTCCTCATTCCACTGCAGCAGTCTCAGGCCTTTTTCACGAATAATCCCTAACAGCACTTGGTTCTTATCTTCTTCAGGAATTTTTTGGATTGGCTTTTTTTCCAGCAAAAGACCACCCACTCTTTTTTCTGTTGCCGCGGTTACCATGGCGCGTTCTTCATCCCAGCGCACTGAGTTATATTCCATAGCTAATGCCTGGAGATCATTTTCCCCTACGGAAGCAGCTAAAAATATTTTCCCTTCCTTTTGACCAAGGTCCAACTGGGCGATGCACAGCCAGGGCTCATGCATCAGCGGGTCGTGATCGGATAACCGGGCTACCCTGCCATTAGACATGGTGTAGTGCTCACTCTGTCTTTGTTGCTGGCGGGCGACGCGCTCAGGGTAGGCTGCCATTAATAGTTCACCTATCTCATGGTCTGCCGGCACTGTATTGTCAATTGATGTAACCAATAGTCTTCTCCAATTTGCCGCAAGTCTTTCTATTCTCTCCAAAACATTTTTTTCTGCAGAAACCGGTTTACCGCTTCTCCATTTCCTGAGCGCCTCGAGCCGCAACGAAATATCAGCGCCTGAATTCCGCGGCAGCGGGTCTCGCTCCTCCAACATCGCGGCGAGGTCAGTAGCCAATGCCTTTTTACCCTTGCTGTCATCGGTGTTCATCTGCAACATATGGGCTATCCGTGGATGGGTAGGAAGGCGCAGCATTTCTTTGCCGCGTAAAGTGATTCCATTTTCGTTCACGGCCTTCAACTGCAACAAAAGCTCATTGGCCTGGCTCACAGCTCCCGCCGGGGGAACGGTAATCCAGTTGAGTTCACTCACATCTTTCACCCCCCAATGCGCCAACTCCAGTAGCACCGGTGCCAGATCGGCTTCCAGGATTTCCGGTTTACGCTGGGGCACTAAATTTCTTTGCGTTGCTTCTGTCCACAAACGACAACAGATTCCCGGCCCCAGTCGGCCTGCGCGACCTGTCCGTTGGTCCGCTGCATCTTTGGTTACGCGGACTGTCTCAAGCCTTGTCAAACCACTTCGGGGATCAAAACGAGGAACTCGGGAAAGTCCGCTGTCGATGACGATATGAATTCCTTCTATCGTTAGGGATGTCTCTGCAATGGAAGTTGCCAGCACAATTTTACGTCCGCCATCCTTACGGGGAAGAATTGCCTCCTGTTGTTGCCGGAAGGGCAAGTCGCCATACAGAGGGTGAAGGCTGGCGCTGACACCTTCTTCTTCCAGCAACTCCATAGTCCTTTTGATTTCACCAGATCCCGGCAAGAAGGCTAAGATGTCGCCAGAATCTTCCCGCAAAGCTTTGCGAATGGACTGGGCCATGCGGATTGAAATATGGGCCTCCGAATCGAAAGGAGCATATCGGACTTCTACTGAATACTGTTTTCCCTGGGAGGTGATCGTGGGTGCATTCCCGAGTTGGGTAGAAAGCTGGTCTCCGTCAAGCGTGGCAGACATAATGAGAATTCGCAGATCAGGTCGAATAATCTGCTGAATCTGCAAGCTTAAAGCCAGAGCCAAGTCAGCCTGCAGGCTGCGCTCATGAAATTCATCAAAGATTATTAAGCCTATTCCTTCCAGACTGTTATCGGATTGAATCATTCTGGTGAGAATCCCTTCGGTCACCACCTCAATCCGTGTTTGAGTGCTTACTTTTGAATCAAATCGTACCCTGTACCCGATTGTTTCTCCAACTTTCTCAAATCCATCACGGCTTCCTGTTGCGGGGGTGAGGCTGGCCATACGCTCTGCCACCGAACGGGCTGCCAGACGACGCGGCTCCAGCATAATAATTTTCTTTTCTCTCAACCAAGACTCTCCTAGCAGATGGAGGGGCAAGACAGTAGATTTCCCGGCACCCGGAGGCGCCTGTAGGATAACGACAGGAAACTTCAGTAATTTTTCCCGTAAAGCAGGAATTACTTCAAGTACGGGCAGGTCCATAATCATGGACGCAAATTAAGATTTTGGAAGAGTGAAGAGAACCTTATTGCATTAGCAAATCCACCCGTTTCATTGTTTCATCGGGACTTTGCTTGTTGTTGATATTGGCGAGTATCATTTCCACCAGATCCTGGGCCCTTTCCTTCGGGTAGCCAAACTTAACCGCGAAGATATTGGTCAGTTTTTTCTCCTCAGGATGAATCCTGGTATCAGCACTCATCATGTGTACAAGATCATAAAGTTGGTGAAATTTCTCCCGTTTGTCGACGGGTATTTCAAACTTGATTCCGGAAGGATTACTCTGAATTTCCTTTAGTTGAGACTCTGAAATGCTGTTTCGCTTTGCTATTGACTTTAGTAAGTCATACTCTGCGTTGTCAAAATTCCCGTCCACTGCTGCCAATTCGATGAGATTTTTCATGTGACTTTTGGCAGTGGCACTGCCCTGATGAAAACTTTTAAGGAGATCAGAAAAATTCATAA
>JAYWDP010000261.1:0-5587 GCA_043779775.1 Cyclobacteriaceae bacterium | reverse complement strand
ATCGTTCGGCAAAGTCTGATGCAAATTTTCTGAATAGCAGCTCTGCATCTTTGCCTCGTTCACGTAGTGCCGGGACGAATATAGGTACGCTGTTAAGCCGGTAGTAAAGATCCTCTCTGAATTTGCCAGCCTCCACCTTGTTCATAAGGTTGATGTTGGTGGCAGCGATGACACGAACATCTGTTTTTAAAACTTTAGAAGAGCCAACTTTTATAAATTCACCATTCTCCAACACCCGTAACAAGCGGGCTTGGGTGCCCAATGGCATTTCTCCAATCTCATCGAGGAAAATGCTTCCTCCGTTAGTTACTTCAAAATAACCCTTGCGCGACTCATGAGCCCCGGTAAAGGATCCTTTTTCATGTCCAAACAACTCAGAATCAATGGTTCCTTCCGGTATTGAGCCACAGTTGATAGCAATAAACTGACCGTGTTTTCGGGGGCTAAGGGAGTGAATAATTTTTGAAAATGATTCCTTACCGCTGCCACTTTCCCCGGTAATGAGAACAGACATTTCGGTGGGGGCTACCTGCATGGCCACCCGAACTGCATTGTTCAGAAGGGACGCATTGCCAATAATCCCGAACCGTTGCTTTACACTTTGAATTTCGTTTTCTGTAATTGCCATTTTACTCCACTATTTTTCCCATCAGCGTTGCTCCGGAGCACCTTTCTATCAGAATATGGACGTATTCGCCCTTTGATTTATTTTCTTTCGGAAAGATCACCACCTTGTTTCCTGAATTTCTTCCCTGCAAGAAATCAGTTGACCGCTTGGAGGTGCCTTCGATAAGAACTTTAAATATTTTACCGACATCCAGCAGATTCCGCTCAAGCGAATGCTGATTTTGTTTTAGAATAATTTCCGAGAGTCTTCGCTTCTTCACCTCTTCAGCGATATCATCCTTATGTTTTTTCTCGGCCATTGTGCCGGGCCTTTCGGAATACATAAACATGTATGAGAAATCGTATTTCACCAGATCCATTAAAGAAAGGGTTTCCTGGTGGGCATTTTCTTGCTCACCGCAGAATCCAGTCATCATATCGGAGGAAAGTCCGCAGTCCGGTCCCAGTATCTCGCGGATTCGATTTATTTTACCCAGATACCATTCACGGGTATAGCCACGATTCATACGTTCCAGAATAACGGAACTTCCGCTTTGTATCGGCAAATGGATGTACTTGCAGATATTTTCATATCGGCTCATGGTGTGCAATACCTCGTCGGTAATGTCTTTGGGATGAGAGGTGGAAAACCGTATGCGTAAATCAGGATGTACCTGTGCGACCCTTTCCAATAATTGTGCAAAGTCGATTACGCCACTCACCTCTCTCTTTACCAGCCTTGCCTTGTTGTTCTCTTCAGCACTCCATTTGTAAGAATCAACATTCTGACCCAAAAGGGTCACTTCACGATAGCCCTTTTCAAAGAGGTTCCTGGCTTCAGATAGGATCGATTCGGGGTCTCTGCTGCGCTCGCGGCCACGGGTAAATGGAACTACACAAAACGAACACATATTGTCGCATCCCCGCATGATCGATATGAATGCAGTAACGCCATTGGTATTCAGACGAACCGGGTTAATATCACCATAGGTTTCTTCTCGGGACAACAGGGTATTGACCGCTTTTTCCCCGCCATCAACCTGAGAAATAAGCTTAGGCAAATCGCGATAAGCATCCGGTCCAACGACAAGATCCACGATCTTTTCTTCTTCGAGGAACTTGGCCTTCAGTCGTTCGGCCATACAGCCTAAAACGCCTACCATTAATTCAGGCTTATGCTTTTTCAGTCCATTTATATGTTGGAGCCTATTTCGAATCGTCATCTCTGCCTTCTCACGGATGGAACATGTATTAAGAAATACAACATCGGCTTCCGAGATATCCGAAGTGGTATCAAATCCTTCTTTGCGGAGAATAGAAGCCACTATTTCACTATCGGAGAAATTCATTTGGCAACCATAGCTTTCGATATAAAGCTTCCTTGGCTTCCCTGAACTACTTCCAGATGTTATTTTATTTGTTGGATTCTCCTCCTCGATGGTCAGAACACCCAAATCAGCAATCAATTCCTTCATTTCACTTTTGCGACTGCAAATTTAGTAATTTTCTGTCGAATCGTGCCATCTTGGCATACAGTAATTTGAGTTTTCAAGGTAAATTTGAGGGTTTATTCAGAAAATGGCAATCATTAAAACGTTAAGGGGACATACTCCCCAATTTGGCAAGAATTGCTTTTTAGCAGAGAATGCGGTAGTCATAGGCCAGGTGAAAATGGGAGATAACTGTACCGTATGGTTCAATGCCATTGTACGCGGCGATGTACATTCGATCTCAATTGGTGACAATACCAATATTCAGGACGGCGCAGTAATCCATTGCACTTACCAGAAAGCAAGGACTATTATTGGAAGCAATGTTTCCATTGCTCATAACGCAATTGTACACGGCTGTACGGTTGAAGATAATGTTTTGATCGGGATGGGTGCCATTGTTATGGATGATGCTGTGATTGGGACGGAATCAGTTATCGCCGCCGGTTCTGTAATTTTGCCGGGTACAAAAGTTGAACCTGGGAGTATTTATGCTGGCACTCCTGCCAAACGGATCAAGGATATTAGCCAGGAGATGAAGGATGTGATCATACGAACGGCCAGAAACTATCCAATGTATGCCGAGTGGTATAAGCAGTAATTCTTTATTCCAATTATATTTGCGGCCCTAATGTCTTATTAACATATGAAAAACCTATCCCTGGCACTGAATGCAGTCCTTTTGCTGGCCGTAGCGGTCCTTTACTATCTCCATTTCTCGGCAACTGGTGGTCAGAAAAGTATGGGATCAGCCAACATGAAAGATTTGAAAATAGCCTATATCAATTCTGATACGGTATTGAAGTATTATGACTTTTTTAAAGTAAACCGTGAAAAGCTTGAGACAAAAGGCAAGCGCCTGGATCAAGACTTGAAAAACCGTGCACAAGGCTTTCAGGCGGATTATGAAGCCTATCAACGGAATGCCAACAATATGACGCCCAATCAGTTCAGGGCCGTTGAAGAGGACCTGGGCAAGAAGCGCCAGAACCTACAGCTTTATCAGGAAAGTCTTTCTCAGGAAATGCTCGTTGATCAGGAGAAGCTGACCAAAGATTTATACAGAAGGGTAACAGCCTATCTGAAAAAATATGGACAGGAAAACGGTGTTCAAGTGGTATTTAAATATGATGCAACCAGTGATGTGTTATTTGGAGATGATAGTCTGGACATCAGCAAGATTGTGATCAAAGGCTTAAATGAATCCTATCAGTCTGAGCAAGGAATACCTTCTGAAAAGCAAGACTCCGTTGTCAATAAGAAAAAATAAACATATTGATAGTTTTGAGAATAGGGATAACCGGTCATTGACCGGTTTTTTTATTTCTCTTTGGAACCTTGTAACTTTCTACCATGGTTCGATCTCTGCTCAATTACTTGAACGTTCGTCCTGAGGAACAACTCCAGGTAATACTCATGTTGGGAGCGGGATTTTTCATGGGTATTTTCTTTGCCACCTATAGCGTTGTTGCTGAATCCCTATTTCTAAGTACTCTGGGCAATCAACTTAACAAAGCGTTTCTGGTATCTGGCTTCCTGGGTATTGTAGCAACCGTTGTTTTTTCTTTCGTTCAAAACCGGATTAAGTTCTCGAACCTCACCACGGCTTCGATACTTTTGGTAGTTCTACTGACCGGATTTTTTTATATCGGATACCATTATGGTCCGGAAGAATATAAAAGGCCAATCATCTTTTTCATGTTCTGCATGAACGGACCTATCACGGCCATCCTGCTATTGAGTTACTGGGGCATATTCGGAAGGCTTTTTAACTTCAGGCAATCAAAAAGAATAATCGGATGGATTGATACAGGTTCGTTGGTTGCTGTGATCCTGGCCAATATTCTCATTCCGCTTACGGCCAGCCTGTTTCCGGCTACTGACAATTACTTGATTGTTTGTTGTTTAAGTATAATGGTTTCGGCTGTCCATTTTATCATTATTTCTTTAAAATTTCCACTCATTAAGAATGATCCTAAAGAATTTGATAAAACGGTCATAGAAGAAACGAAGATGGCCAAGGTTCTCACGGACCCTTATACCAAGCTCTTATCTTTATTCTTGGTCACCTCCATGGTGATGTTGATTTTCAGTCAATTCACCTTTCAGGAGTTGATCAAAGTTCAATATCCCAATCAACGGGAGTTGACCAATTTTTTGGCGTACTTCAACGCAACCATTTATGTGCTCAGTTTTTTAATGCAGACTTTCGTTAACGACCGGGTGGTGACGAATTATGGTATTCGAATTGCCTTGATGCTGTTGCCAATCATTGTAGGCATATTTGCCCTAAGTGCCAGTTTCATTGGACTCACTTTTGGGTTTACCCTGGAGACAGCACCCAATGCCTTTATTTATTTCTTTCTTTTTGTAGCCCTCATCCGGCTATTCAATAACATGATTCGGGACTCCCTGGAGAACCCTATGTTCAAATTGTTATTTATCCCGCTGGACAGCCGCTATCGTTTTGGCATTCAATCCAAAGTGGAAGGTGTAGTGAATGAAACTGGAAGATTTACAGCGGGTGCATTGATCTTTTTATTTGCCGCAGTTCCCTTCTTCAAAATTATCTGGATGCCTTTGCTGATCATTGGATTAGTGATTTTATACTTTATGGTAATTCAAAATTTGTATGCTGGGTATAAGGCAAAAATCAGATCGAAACTTGAGACCGGTGATCCATCGATCGAAAAACTTGAAGTCGGATATGGACAAATCACCCGCAAATTGGAGTTAAGGTTGTTAAATGAAACGGGGGGGGTAGCTGTTTTTTCATACAGGCTCTTGGAAAAAATTAACCCGATGAATGTTGGGGTATGGGTGAATAGTCTGATGCGAAATGGCCAGGATGAGGCCCGTGATTTTGCTCAGCGGAAGATGAATGAACTAAAAGGCCTGTCGGTTTCAGATCGCTATGTAATCAGATATGATAAGGCAAAGTCTGATGTATCTGATAAAAATCTCCTTTCAAAAAGTGAGTTGGAAATGATCATTCACAGCGGCGGTGATATCACGAAGTCAAGAATATTACGGCTTACCCGGTCTCCTGAACCTGGAGACAGACAATATGCTGCTGAACTTCTTATGCATACTTCTACCGATGAGAATACTTCTTTTCTGATTGAGTTATTAAATGACCTGGACCCAACAGTGAGGAATACAGCGATAAAGACTGCCATTAAGAAGAACAATAATGAAGTAGTCCTTGCGCTGATTGAGAATCTTTCCAGTGCCCAGTTCATCAATCAATCTATGAATGCACTGGTTTTAATTGGAGGAAAAGCGTTGAATTTGCTTGACAGCTCTTTTTACAGGGCCGGGCAAAGCTCACAATTGCTGATCCGCATTGTTCAAATTATTGGCAGGATAGGGGGCCAGCGGGCTAAAGACCTTCTATGGAATAAAATTGATTATCCCGACAAGGTAGTGGTATCAAAAGTTCTTCTGGCCATGGGAGGGGCGGGGTTTAAGTCAGGGGTGTCACAGATATC
>JAYWDP010000260.1:0-5588 GCA_043779775.1 Cyclobacteriaceae bacterium | reverse complement strand
GTACCCGGTTTCCACGGGGGACTATTTTTAATGACGCGTATCGCTTCCGCTTCCAATGATTCATCGGAAACCATTTCGGCTACATAGCGGCCTCCCATCAACGTTTCAATTTCTCTTGCGGGAACCATACGAACCGCATGCTGATCAACGCTTCCATTTTCTGTGATAAAGAACTCCACATATACTTTTCCCTTGATACCCTTCTTCAGGGCTTTCTTTGGATAAACCATGTTGTTGCGCTGGTATTCATAAAACTTGTTCATGCCGCCAGGAAATTCTGCTGATTGTGGATCGACTTTTATCTGACCGTTGGCAAGACCAATGGTTAAATACAAAGCGAGAAACGTAAGTATGAGATATCGCATCGTTGGATTATATTATTTCTGAAGTTCGAAACATTGGACTTTAAACATTGAACTTTGAACTATTTCCCCGGTTCTATCAAATCAATCAGATTCCCATACAAATCTGCAAACACCGCCACCGTTCCCCAGGCTTCCACGACGGGCTCCCGCACGATGGTCACGCCTTTGACCTTCAGATTTTCATAATCGCGTTGAAAATTATCGGTATGAAGAAACAGAAAAACCCGGCCCCTGGTTTGGCATTCAAAATTCTATTTATTCCCTTTTAATTCCTTAAGTCTTCCCTTTGAATATTCATTTCCCTTCGCAGCGGATTTCTCGTACCATTTGATTGCTTCGTCAGGATTTTTCTCCACCCCTTTGCCAAAATCGTACATAACCGCCAAATTTTTCTGACTATAAGGATCCCCCTGCTCGGCAGCTTTTCTGTACCATTTCTCAGCTTCTAAATAGTCTTGCGATACGCCAGTGCCATTGTCGTACAAAACTCACAGATTATTTTGACTGCCGGCATCCCCTTGTTAGGCTCCCTTGCGAAACCACTTGGCCGCTTCAACATAATCCTGTGTTACTCCCAGGCCGTCGCGGTACATAATGCCTAAATTATTTTGACCGGTAGCATAGTCTTGCTCAGCAGCCTTGCGATACCAATTGGCTGCCGCTTCCACGTCTTTCGTTATACCAAATCCATTGTTCAGCATATAGCCTAAACTTGTCTGGCCCCTGGCATAACCTTGTTCGGCGGCCAGCCGATACCACTTCACAGCTTCTACGCTGTTTTTCTCTACACCGCGACCATAATCATACATAACACCCAGATTACTCTGACTGTACGCACTGCCCGCGTCAGCTGCCTTGCGATACCATACCGCCGTGTGCCACATATTTAAACACCCGTTCAATGTCGATGCCCGGCGCATTGATGTATTTGATCAGCTTGGAAGTAAAGAGGCCATTGCGCCCCGTACCATCGGAAGCCACCGAGCCGGGGGAGGTGGCATAGACCACATACGAACCTCTTGGCGCGTTCACCTGACTCAGGCCTGGATCGGCAGAACGGGTAAAGCTGCGAAAGGGATTGTTGCGGCAAGCGTCCATGATAAATATATTCAGCGGGTTGCCTGCTTGTTCCACGGCACCCAGCATGTAGTCCATCTTCACGGCCTGGTCTTCAAGATCTGCCTTCAATTGTGGACTGGCACCTGTTGGCACCAATCAGGTAGTTGACACCATCGACCTGCATGCTATGACCTGAATAAAAGACAAAGCCGGCAGCATCACGCTGACCATTCAGCAGGTTGAAGTAGGCCCGGATAGCATCCTGTAATTCCCGTTTTGTTTTTGGGTTGTACATCTCAATCACCTGGAACCCTTTGGTTTTGAGGATGGCCGATATATCCCTGGCATCGTTGAGTGAATTTTTCAGGGGCTGCACAAATTCGTAATCCTTAACGCCTATCACCAGGGCAAATTTCTTCTTAATCTGATCCTGGGCGAAAAGGGGAGATGCAAACAGTAATAACAGGATAGCGTGTAAAGGCAGGCGTTTCATGCTGGGGGAGCTTATTGGACATACAATATATAATTTTCAGGTGAGAATTCATTGTTGGGTGACTGAATGATCCGTTGATTTGAGGTCCGGTTTAAATTTAACCACCTGTCTGTCGTAGCCGGTATTCTAGACTTCATGTTTTAATTATTGAGGAGGAGATTGATTACCCTTACTTGAGGTCACAATTTGTGACCTTAGAAAAAGTAGGTTTAAAAATAATGATTGGATCCTCAGGCCTTTGCCATTTCCTCCATCATGGGGAACTGGTTTTTCCACAATTGATAGTACTGCTTCCGGTTGCGTAGGAGGTCTTGATGAGTTCCTTCTTCAGCTACCTTCCCCCCATCCAAGACGACAATTTTATCAGCCTGAAACACAGTACTCAGCCGGTGTGCGATGATAATGACAGTTTTATTTTGGTACCGGATCATTTCAACCATTTTCTGCACGTAAGTTTCAGAGGCGGAGTCGAGGGAAGAGGTGGCCTCGTCGAGGATGAGGATTTCGGGTTGTTTGTAGAGTGCCCGGGCGATGGCGATGCGTTGCTTCTGACCGCCGGAGAGGGAGGCCCCATTTTCACCTAGATAAGTATGGAAGCCCTTGGGTAATTTTTCTATGAACTCAAGGATTCCCAATCCTGAACAAATGTTGACAACTTTTTTCATATCAGGAGGGTCATCACCTATGGCTATATTCTCCACCACGTTGCCCGCAAAGAGATCAATTTTCTGAGAGACCACCCCAATGATACTTCGGATGGATTGAGGGTTGATGTATTTTAAGTCATAGTCGCCAATGCAAATCTGACCGGATTGAAGAGGATAAAGATTTTGAAGCAGGGCCAATAGAGTCGATTTACCGGACCCGCTTTCCCCCACAAGGGCAGTAACTTTTCCCTTGGGGATTTCAAGATTGAAATTTTCTAGGACGACTACGCGTGTTCCATAACGGAAATGAACGTCTTTAAATTTTATATCACCAGCCATTTCAGGAGTAAAAAGCATCTGATTCCCATCCTTCTCACGTTCAAGATCCATGATTTCAAACAAGCGGTCAGCTGCGATGATCGCATTTTGAACGACTTTATTTAATCCCAGCAGACTGCTGGCGGGACCTGTAAAGTATCCTATCAATGCATAGAAGGAGAGTAATTCTCCCGGTGTAATTTCATTATCCAAAACGAATCCAGCGCCGACCCATAATAAGATGATCGTGAATAACCTCGAAATGAATTCTGATGATGATATGGTAAAAATTGAATTAAGACCTGAGGAATAGACGCGTTTTAATAAGGATAAAAAGCGAGTTTCAGTTTTAACATTAGCATGTGTCTCCAGACTAAAAGACTTTATCGTTGAGACTGAATTTAATGATTCCACTAACTGAGATTCCAATTCAGCGGCATTTTCCATTATTTTTCTTTCAACCTTTTTATTGAAATAATTCGTAATAAAGTAGATGATAGAGTAAAAAGGGATCACTAATACGATGATCATGGCCAGCTTCCAGAAGTAGGTGAACATAAGTGCAAACGAGAGAATCAGGATGAAGAAGTTCACTGTGATACTGGTCAGCGCCTCGTTGATAAATGAACGGATTTTTACAGCATCATTGATACGACTGATGATTTCGCCTACCCGCATCGTATCAAAGAATGATTGAGGAAGTTTAAGGAGATGCTTGTAGTAGCCTAGGATAAGTTGTGTATCAATCAACTGACCGGTGCGCAGGGTAAAAATGTTTTTGATTGCTCCGATAAAGGCCTGCATCAAAAGTAAGGCGATCATGCCTACACTCATAAGGTTTAGCAAATTCCGATTTCCATCAATCAAGACATAATCAACTATCTTTTGAACGTATATAGAGGAGGATAGGCCGATGATAGTGTATACGAACGCCCCCAGCATAGCTTGGGTAATCATAGACTTGTGGGGACGCAATAAAACCAGGAAGTGCGATGAAACACTACTCTTCTCGTTATCCATTTCAAAATTTTGATTTGGCCATAGCAAGACCAAAACTCCTGTCCATATTTTTTTGAATTCTTCATGTGACTGACGGTGCACTGCGCCATCTCCAGGATCCATCACTTCAATGTATTTGGGTGTGGCATGGTAAATCACTACGAAATGTTGCAGAACCCCGTTGATGATAACATGGGCGATGGCTGGCTTTGGGATTTTAAAAAGGCTATCAAACTGCCCCCGGACGCCCCTGGCATCAAAGCCAATTTTGTTTGCAGCTTCAATAAGACCCAGAACGTTCGTCCCTTTTTTGTCGGTTGAGGCAAATTGACGAATGCGTGCAACGGGTAGTTTTAATTTGTGAAAGGCTGCGATGGAAGCGAGACATGCTGCCCCGCAATCTGTAAGGTCTCGTTGTTTTATTTTAATTGAATGCATGCCGCTATTTCTCTGAAGGAGACTGGTGATTAGATTTTAAACGTGTAGGGGTTGATCCAATCATCCACTTTGTCGTAGAGCAGTTGCCATAGGGATCGCCTCGTTACAAGAAACCTGGCTTGCATTGTCATGCCCTTTTTCAGGAAGCCTTTGTATCCATTTTTAAGTTGTAAGAAATCCTGGTTTAATGAGCAACGGACTTCAAAAACGGGCTTATTATTAAGGATCTTCACGTCTTTGGGAATTTCCAATACCCAACCGGAAACCACACCCCATTGATTGTAATTAAATGTTTCAACCATGAGTCGGACCATCATTTTTTTTCGCAAAAGGCCGATGTCATTAGGATTTACATAGGCAATGGCAATCAGGCTTGTATCTGGCGATACCTGAACGATTTCCTGGTTGGCAGACACCACGCAATTGGCATAAATTCCTGCTAGATTTTGAAGAGTCCCATTTAACGGTGACTTAATCATAAGCGTAGCTTCTTCTTTTTGGATTTGAGTCAATTTCGATTCCAGTTCGTGATTCTCTTCAATTAAATTCCTTAAATCTCCATGCCATTGGGAGAGATGTGTTTCCTTTATTTGGCTAATGACATCTTCAGCCTTTTGAAGCTCAAATTGATAGGATTCAAACTCTGCAGGAGCGATTACTTTTTCGATGTATAGTTTGTGTTGGCGGTTATGATCTTGCTTGGCTTTATTAAGGTGATTAAGGGCTTCTGATACCTGTTGATGATATGTAAAATAAATTTGGCGATATAATGCATTTTTAAAAAGCGGAACTGAGGCTGCTCGGCCCTTATCAGCAGAGGCAATTAAAGTCCTTAAATCCCCTATGCTCATTTCGTGGAGTTTTACTTCTTCAGTAGCATACTTTTCTTGTTCCGTCAGAATCTCCGACTCAATAATATAGAGGACGTCCCCTTTTCTCACCTTTTTGTTTTCGAACATATAACTTTCCTTGATGCGACCTGATGAAATACTTCGGATCGTGTTGACTTCTGAAGAAGGGCGAATGAGTGCAGGGGTATTGACACTGACGTCAACTTTTAAGAAAGGCAGTGAGCCGATAGCCAGCAGGAAAATTAGGATACAACTTAAATAAAGGAAATTTGTTTTGTGATAAGTAGGCAGGTCGGGGATGGTTTCAAAAATCATGTTTCATGCCCTTAAAGTAGTTTTCTAACTAATAGATCAAATATTTCATTGATGAAAATCCATTGATAAGGATGTGTAACAGGATAGACCAGATGATCCCTTG
>JAYWDP010000259.1:0-14856 GCA_043779775.1 Cyclobacteriaceae bacterium | reverse complement strand
AAATATTGTTAGGCGGGCTCCGTCGGGCGAGGCCCGACACTGCTTCGTACAACATCCTCCAAATAAGTTCGAGAATTGTACAGGCAGGACGACTGCGCCCGCCATAGCTCCGCCTCGGAGCGAAGGCGGGCTTCGCTTTACAAGGGCTTTCTTCGAAGCAAGTATTGTTAGGCGGGCTACGTCGGGCAAGGCCCGACACTGCTTCGAAAGAAGACCTCCCAATAAGTTCGAGAATTGTACAGGGAGGACGACTTCGCCCGCCATAGCTCCGTCTCGGAGCGACGCCTTATTTTCACAACTCTAACCCTGGGTCTGAGCCCATGCCACGTACTTCTCAATTTGCGATACTGCATAGTACGGGAGGTTAAGCAAATCAAAGTTCTTACCCCCGGGCGTTGTTGCTTTTGTAATCGAAACATCTCCTGCATAAAAGCGAACCGCAAGGTTATGCGGTGCGGCATCCATGAACAAATGCAACGAGCGAAGCTTCCCGTCACTGCCCGACTTTACTTCAATAGGGATGAGCTTGTCTTCGAACGGAAATAAATAGTCCAATTCAGCAACCGAGGTTTTCTTTTCGCGCACCCAAAAATGTAGTGCGCTTAATGATTGATGCTGAAAGGCAAGCAGTTCCTGACCCACCAGATGTTCAATCATGGTTCCCTGGTACACCTTACTCAGATCATCGGTACTTAGGATTTCTCTTTGAATGCCAGCAAAGTAATTCATCAGCCCGGTATCTAAAACGTGAAGGCGGGGTGACTTTTTAAGGTCGGGAAGCAATGGCAATGTGAAGCCTGTTTCAGGATAGACGATATACAACAGCAACGCTTTCTGTAATGCGCGCAAAGCTTCACCCATTTCCCTTGATCCGTAATTTGAGTTTCCAAATCCCTGGAATTTAATCCGCTTTCCTGCCTGTGCAAACGATGAACGTATGGCGTGCCGGATCAACTGCATCTGTGTGGCATTCTTTGCATATTTCTCGGCATCGTCCATGTAGGAGGTGAGCAATGAATCGTATATAGGCGAAAGGGATACAAGGTCTTTGTTTGTACTGTAATGTTGCACGGCTTCCGGCATTCCGCCTATTAGTGCATAGGTATGAAACAACGATAGTAGTTTTTGGTGCGAAAAAGATGCTGCAGGGACTTGCTGTAATTGGTCATTTGCGGCTGTTTCGTTCATGGCTGATAGAAACTCCGGGAACGAAACGGGGCGTAGAACTTTGTACTCTACCCGGCCCACTGGAAAGCTAACGTTCTTATCAAACAATGTTTCAAGCATGCTCCCCGCGGCTATGACAGCGATGCCCGGTTCTTGCTCATAGAAGTATCTAAGTAGATTAAGTGCTTCGGGGGCTGCCTGTATTTCATCTATGAATAAAAGTGTTTGCTGCTTTTGTGACAGGCTTTTGTTTTTCAAGAAGAATATTGCCTGAAGGAGGGTTTCTATATTGGTAAATTGTTCAAAGGGCTGTCGGTCTTCAGGCAGTTCAAGGTTCAGGTAAATGTACTGTCCGAAATTCTTGCCGAACTCGCCGATCACAGTTGTTTTACCCACCTGCCTTGCTCCCCGTATTACCAATGGCTTACGGGAGGGCATTATTTGCCACTTTTCGAGATCCGATTGCAAATCTCTTTTAAACATTGCACAAAGTTAGGGCAATTTTTGGCAATTATTAGCACAGAGTTAGGGTAAAAGAGACCTATTTTCGGTACAGAATTGGGGTGCCTGCCTGAATCTATTTTGAATAGATTTTCTATGAAAGAGTTCTAAAAGTTAGCTATCAAATCAAATTGCCATAGCATCAGATTTATAAATCCCATCTCTTTCCTTATCAATAGCACTTGAAGAAACATTTCGGACGCCTTAATGTTGAGATGGTAGACTGCCATTGACCCCGATCTCTTCTCTTTCTCCATTTTGAACAGGTGCCCGGCCAGGTGCTTCACGATTCCGTTTTGTGCAACCATTTCATTGCAGTAGATGCAGACTCCCCCTGATTTATATTACTACGGAATAAAATTTCCCTGTGGCCTTGTAGCCGTTGATAATGAATATGAGGATCAGGAATTCAATGATGCAAGCCAAGGCCAACCCATAAGATCAATTCATGAAAGTGAAGCCGAAAAAGGTCATGTCAAGGTGCTCCAGTTGCATGAAAAGGCTGCCGGAATGTGGGACGTACAAAAGCATATGTGCTAGTGTTGGCGGGCTTCTGCTATCACTCCTTTTCGGCCCACATCAAATATTCCCTGATCGGAGATTGTTGTATACGACTTAATGGTCCACCTTTACTTGGTAATAAATTAAGGCTATGAAGACAAAAACGTTCGCATTAATCTGGGTGCTATTTTTCAATACGAATGTAGTGATGGTTCAACCCAAACCGAAGTCAAAGTCAAAGCAGGAGGAAGCAATTCCTACTCAAAAGGAAATGGAAGCCATAATGAAGGAGATGCAGAAAGCCATGGATGAAATGAGCCCGGAAGATAAAAAGATGATGGATAGCCTGGGAATTAAAATGCCTTCACTCAAGGCGCTTCCAAAAGTAACCGATCAGCAGATGTCAGATGCTCGGGAGGAGGAAAATTTTCTGGTACCAAAAAAGGATTTGACCAGAATAGCGAAAATTCTGCCAACACCGACAACGGCTGCACTGCCTGCATTTATTTTAAGAGTACATAACACCGTGGTTCTTAATCTAACGCCCGCTGAAAGAGCGGATGCAGAAGCGGCACTTCAGTCAATCAGGCAGAAGACTGAAATCAGTGTATCCATGGCTGCGGTTACTTTCTGGATACAGGGACGGCCCTTGCTGGCAACCTATCTTATGGGTAAAGCCAGTATAGATAATCCAAGTGATATTGATAATATAAACAATTACGCCTCCATGCTCACGATGACGGGAGCAGCAAGCGGCTATTCCTATTTTGATGAACCTAAACAGCCGGTACCATAAAAATAGCACCGTACTAAATAATATTGGCCAAGCGTGGTTTGGCTTGGGTGATATGGTTAAAGCCGGCCGCTATCTCGACAGTGCCATTCTAATCTACACCTATCATTCACAGGCCAACTATACCAAATATCTTATAGAAGAAAGCAAAGGGAATACGGCAGGCGCCATTGAAGCGCTGCTCCGTTCGATTAGAAAAAGTTACAGCGCGACAAAAGAAGGTAAACTCAGGAAGCATGGTAAAAAGCTAACGGGGAAAGATGTTGTTTTCCCTTTTTCCATGCCGCAGGACCCCCTGGGATTACAAAAGTTTGACTGGCCAGCTTACCCCCAAAATGTAAATGAGTCAAAAATTCAAGAAGAGATGTGGAGTTTTTTTATTGAAAAATGTGCAGCTGAATTAAGGCAATTGAACAGCAAGTCTGCCCAACTTGAAAAAATTGCAATGGACGCCACACAAAAGAGGACTACAGCGTTGATTCAGGCCGCCACATCTGGGAAAGTAGTTTCTGCAATGCCTTGGTACGCACCCATCGCGGCATTGAAATTGACCTATCTGGTAGAAGACAACGATGGAGGCCTCGAATTTCGAATGGAAAAAAATGGAAAGAAGGTAACAGAGGCTTTATTGTATGATGCTGAATTACAAAAAACAAAGCAGGCTGCTGAAGACCAGGTGAGCAGGGACTGAAAATGAACCAACATATTTATGAAAAAGTATTTCTATTTAGCAATCCTGATTATAAACACAGGGACAGCATCTGCTCAAACCACCCAAAAGCAATCCATTGAAGACAGTGTGCTCGGCTGGGTGAAGGTGTACCATTTTAAAGGTGTTAAAGAGGGTCAAAAAATGGATAACCGAGTTTATAGTGTTGCACAGTTATCCTACTGCGACTCCCTGGTCAACTGGATGCAGGCTAGTTATGTGCCCAAAGGAGGCCTGGGTGATATAAAGAAAAGAATATTTCCAAAAGCGAATCAATACCATCCTTATTATGCAGCGTGGCCACAAGGTTATGGCGCTACTGCCGACACATGGGATGTATCATATAATAGTAAAGGGAAATTGGAAAGGATTCAAGAATCGGAGACCCCTTGGGCCATATCAGCGAATGGTGTACCAGGCTGGCCCATCCAGGAACTCTGTTCAGCAACAGCCTATTATTTTACCATACCCGGATTTGAGGGGAGGGATGACGCGAGGGAGGAACAAGACCTCTCGAAAGTAGCTAACCTGAAACCCTATATATATTTCTGGGAGAAGAATATTGAAGCAGGCAATGGAACGGAGTATGTTTTGCTAGGCAAAGACAACAAGTCACCCTTTATTAAACTAACCAAGAGAGAATATCTCCAATTACTGGAAGCGGCGATAGCCAGAATTTATCAGGAAGAAAAGAAGAAAATTTACACCGAGAATAAAGACAACCAAAAGAGCATTGATTACTTCATGAAATATCTGGATGAGAAGAATGATAAACGAATGGCGCGCCTTAATAATAACAAGGAAAAATACAAGGATCGTTTGCTTGAAACAGCCGAAACGTTTGCGGCTCAACCGGATACAAAGCTGGAAAACTTTTCTGATGTTTTCGAGGGCAATGGTGTTGCCGGCATTAAATATCCGGTTTATAAATTAGACCCTGCCATGGTTGAAATGTGTAAAAAAGATAAACCGCAATGGTTATTGATGGGTTGGAACTGGAACCCGCATAATCCTAAAGAAAAGCATTTGCACGAATCCATCATCAATAACTTCAATTTCGAATATGTCTATAATTTTTTCTTCTACCCTGAAAAAGTCAAAGGTCAAACTTATAAACCCCTGCGCTCCCCGGTGTTAAAAGAAGTGGTAACGGTAGAAGAAAAATCAGAAGAGGGTATGAAAGCGGCGCTTGATAAAAGTGTGTATTATTTTGAAGATTTTTCAACAACGGGTGTAGGTGAAAAACCTATTGGTTGGTATGAAAAAGAAACGAACCGCGGCGTAAAATCAGTAATCGCAAAGGTTGAGGGTACTTCGAATAAATGGGCCGTATTGGCGGGAAACCAACTGATCCCTAATAATCTGAAAAAGCCTTTGCCTCAGAATTTCACTTTGTCCTATGATGTAATTGTGCCCGAAAATTTTACCTGGGGTGCAAAAGGATTGGTACTACGGCTGTCAAAAGAAAAAACAGAAGGTGTTACAGAAGGCCTAATACGTTTAAAACTCAGGCCAGGCTCCGGAGGAAGTGATGGAGAAGCAGAACTTGAAACTAAATTCCCTTCAGGTTATGCCAATGGAATAAAGTGGTATGTGGCAACAGGATTTTCAAACAACAAAAAACTAAACCGTATAAGTGTTAGTATCATAAAAAGCGGTGAAGTGCTGCAATTATTTATTGAAAAAAAAATGATTGTAGAAAACATCAAATGTATTCCTGTTGGTATGTTGTTTAATACATTTTCGTTTGAAATGGCCAGCAACGATAATGCGAATGATAAATACTATGTCAGCAATATCAAAATCACAAAAGATTAAATTGCCATCATGAAAACTTTAACTATAGTTCTTCTCCTGACAATCGTGGCAACCACCTTTGCCCAGCAAAAAGAAACCTTCGACCTGGCAACGTATACGGTTCCGAAAGGATGGAAAAAAATAAATGACAGCAGGGATGTGACCGGTTATGCCATCACCGACAATCAAAATGGCACATACTGCCAGGTTGCGATTTATAAATGCATGAAAAGTATGGGCAACGCCCAACTTGATTTTGAAGCGGAGTGGAGCGATTTGATTGTGAAACCATACAAAGTGACAACCAAACCGGAGGTAGGGCCTTCAACGTCAGAAGACGGATGGGAAGCAAAATCCGGTGTTGCCCCTTTTGATTTCAATGGCGCCCAATCCATTGCAATGCTCGTAACCATGAGCGGGTTTTCCACAAGAATGAGCATCGTTATTTTGACCAATACCCAGGATTATCAAACTGCCATTGAAGGCTTTTTGGAATCGGTGATTTTGAAAAAACCGGAAGCCAGTTCGCAACCTGTAATTGTAAACAATGCTACAATCATTGGCACATGGTTAAAGGCCAGTAGTATGCATCAAAGCTACGGTGCTGTTATTGCTTACGCACATGAAGGCTACAGCAAAGAGCAATACACCCTCAACGACAATGGCGCCTATACTTTTGTTTCCAAAACTTTCAGGTCTTCTTATGATAAAATTCTTTTAGTGAAGGAAAATGGCACGTATGAAATCACCGGCAATAATCTTACGGTCAATCCTCAAAAAAGTGTGATTGAGGGATGGAGCAAAAAAGACGGCGTTGATAAATACGGAAGCCTGCTGTCCACGCAAAACCGGACGTTGGAAAAAGTCATCTATCAGTTTACCGAACACTATTTTTCCGGCATCCAGGAATGGAACTTAGTATTGCAGACGGGCAAAGCCACGCAAAGGGATGGCGCTTTCAGCAGCAATACTACTTTTATCAATGCATGGTATTACGCCCGCCCTTCCGCCAACAGTCCTGTAATTGAATTGCCAGACGGCCAGCAGCAAATTGTGCAACAAACAAAGATAGAGCCCGCAGCCGTTTCAACTGGTTTCGCTTTCAGCACCACCAATTTTGATGATGGGTGGACAAGCACCGTACAAGATGATTGGGTGGAGGTAACAAAAGGAAATATGAAAGTACTGATTCATTACCCCAATAAAAAAGCAGATACCTATAATTCAGTGCTGCTGGATGGATTAAAAAATGCCTGGAACATTCTTGTGGCACCCAGGTACAGTACTGTCAGCAATTTTGAATTTAAGCCAGTCTCGGGTTGGCAATCCATTGAATTCGCCGAAGCAGATGCCGTGGAAAAAGCTACCAACAAAACAGTTCATGTGGTATTGTTTAAGATGAATTATTCCGATGGAAGTGGAAAGTATTTGGAATTTATTACCCCGGACAAAAATTCGTTTGAGCAGGAATTTGGGGCCTATCATGAAACTTCCGATGGTTGGGAGAAATTGGAAAAAATGGCCCATTGCAACAAGTTTGCCCTGGGGGCCGCTGACCTGAAGGGCAGGTGGACCAACAATTTTAGCGGGGCATTGCAATATGTAAATGCTTATACAGGGGCTGATGCAGGTATGGCTACACAGGCATCCAATGAAAATTTTGCATTCGGACCCGGCAATGCATACCAATGGGACCTGGGGGTTGCCAGTGGTAATGTGGGCAACATCAAATTTCAAAGTGTAAAATCAAGTGGCCAATTTTCCATGTCGGGTAATTGGCAGGTGAACTTTTCAGATATGGAAGGAAAGCCCAGAACGTATAGTGCCTTTTTCTCCTGTGTAAAGGGAGCGCGGATATTATGGCTTGACGATACGGCATTTGGCAAAATTGAAAAGTAAATAATTGAGTTTCACCTTCACGAATTCCATTTCAGCTCTCACAAAACTTCAACTTTATTTTTATTTTAGTTCCTTTAACCCCTCACGCATGGACCAGATTCTAGACTCTCCCCTCGGACAGCAAAAGAACACCAATTACGCTGGCTTTTGGATTCGTACCGGCGCTTACATAGTTGACGCTGTCCTTTTATGGATCGTCCAGGTCATCCTGGCCTTTGTTATTTTCGACGGCTATAATATGTTGCAAAGCAATATCCCACTCAGCATCATCTCGTTGGGCGTTGGCATTGCTTATTTTGCCGGCCTCGAAAGTTCAACCCGGCAGGCTACGCTGGGCAAAATGTTATTCAAACTTAAGGTGGGAGACGTCAATGGCAATCAGATTTCTTTCGGCAACGCGCTGGGGCGATACTTTGCCAAAATTCTCTCAGCTATTATTTTGGGCATTGGCTTTATGATGGTCGGTTGGGATGAAAAGAAGCAAGGGTTGCATGATAAACTTGCAGGTACCTACGTGTATGAATCTTGATGAATTGGTAGTCGGTAGTCGGTGTTCGGTATTCTGTCAATGGTATGCGGTGGTCGGTGTTGATAGATTCTGAAAATCATATCATTCCGCGTGATTTAAGTTCCAGGTATTTATTAATGGACGCTACAGTCAGGTTTTCGGGCCGCGTCAGTATGGTGATTATCCCAAACTGCTTCAATTGTTGTACAAGTTGAACCTTCGTGAGGATAAAATGTTCGGCGGTTACCTGGCGATAGATATCTTCCACAGTTTCCACCTGAGCAGAAGTGTTCGCGGTAATTTCCGTGTTTTCGAAGAACACTACCACCAACAGATGCTGATCGTTTAACTTCCGAAGCTGCGGGAGTGCACGTTGTAATGCGTACGTGCTTTCAAAGTTGGTGTAGAAAAACATGAGACTCCGTCCGTTGACAAATTTCCGCACAGACAAATACATGCTTTCATAATTTGCTTCTCCATTGCCTTCCTTTTCCCGGTATAAAGTTTCCAGTATTTTTTTAAGCTGTTGCCGGCTGCGGTCTGCTTTTACCAGGGCTTTGGGAGTTTCTGCAAAAGTAATCAGCCCCACCTTATCCTGTTTGCGCAACACAATGTTAGAAATAACCAATGTGGCATTGACTGCGTAGTCGAAGAGGCTGAGCCCGTTAAAAGGCATGTGCATCACACGGCTTTTGTCAATGATGCAATACACCTGTTGGGATTTTTCATCCTCATACATATTGACCATGAGTTGCGTCCGGCGACCAGTGGCCTTCCAGTTGATGCTGCGGTAGTCATCGCCCCGTACATATTGTTTAATGTGCTCGAATTCATAGCTGTGGCCAATACGTCTTACCTTCTTCACGCCATACTCATTGGCTACCCGGGCAAAGGTTTTCAATTCATACTTCCGCATCTGGATGATGGATGGATAGACCGGAACCATTTGGTCCAGCGGGTGTGTAACCTTTCTTGTTGCAATGCCAATGCGGGTCGATAGGTACAAATGGATTTTGCCGAAATGATATTCACCCCTCGAGAGCGGCCGGAGCGGGTAGGATAATTCCTTAGATTCGTTCGGACTCAATTCAAAATAGATTCTGAAATCCCTGGCCTGGAATTGTTCTGGGAGTTCATCCACCAGTTGGATCCAAAGCTTCAGGCTCGATTTACTGGCCGCTGACAGCCGTACCAGATTGCTATCTCCCAAGGAGAGTACGCCCGGTACCTCACGCTCTAAAATGATTCTGACGTTTTTATTGTATAGCAGGAGTACATCTACTGAAAAAATTAACACAAGCAGCACTCCACCGGCCTGGGCAACCGCCATGAGGAACGGGAATGCGTAAGAAAGTATCATGATGAGGATCAATGATGCAGCCGCATAAAAGAAGCGATTCGGAAGGTATAGTCCTTTCAGAAAAGTCATTACCGTGGCACCTCCAGTTGTTCAGTTATTTCTTTGATGATATCTTCTGGTTCAAGACCCTCCATTTCACGTTCGGCCGTAAGCATGATGCGGTGATTGAGCACCGGATAGGAGACTTGCTTGACATCGTCGGGAGTGACAAAATCCCGACCCTGCATGGCGGCAACTGCTTTTGAGGCGCGCATAATGGCCAATGAGGCACGCGGTGATGCACCCAGCGTAAGGTTCCCGTTGTTTCGCGTGTTGTCGGTGAGGCGGGCGATGTAACTGATGATTTCGTCTTTGATAAATACTTTTTCTATCAGCTCCTGGCAATGCCTTAACTCTTCTTTGGAGATGACTGGGTTAATGGTATCGAGTAGCTTATGACTGAAATCATTTTTATATTTTTTCAGTATCTCCATTTCTTGTTCTACGCTCGGGTATTTAAGTTTTAACCTGAAGAAGAAACGATCGAGCTGTGCTTCCGGGAGACGGTAGGTTCCTTCCTGTTCGATGGGATTTTGAGTTGCGATAACCAGGAAAGGAAAGTCCAGGGGATAGGTTATTCCATCCACGGTTATTTGGCGCTCTTCCATCACTTCAAAAAGGGAAGATTGTGTCTTGGCGGGAGCACGGTTGATTTCATCAATGAGGACCAGGTTAGCGAACACCGGCCCCTTGTTAAATGTAAATTCAGAAGTTTTCAGATTAAATACTGTTGTGCCCATAACATCGGTGGGCATCAGGTCGGGAGTAAACTGGATCCTTGAAAAAGTGACCGACAACGACCGGGCCACCAACTTGGCAATTAAAGTTTTGGCGATTCCGGGCACACCCTCTAACAGAATGTGGCCTCCGGTAAATATTCCGGCCAGCAACAGGTCGATAACTTTGTCTTGTCCGACAACTGCCTTGCCAATTTCCTGCTTGATCAACATAACCCGTTTGCTCAGCAACTCCAGGTCTTTTTGAAGCGGGTTCTCAGAAGTTAAATTTTGTTCATCCATAATAAGTTATTGAAAAGTTATCTGCATTGTTTGTAAAAAGAATCGATGGCGTAATACAAGTCGACCAGCCTGTGGACTTCAATGCTTGAATTGCCAAAGCGATCGATCACATTCCACCGGTCGAAAATATGCTGAATATCCGTTTCTTTCACTTTTGATTTTTCGGATAGCAAAGAGACGTGGACCTGGGTGAAAGCAGGTGTATGAATTCCGTATTTGGCCCTGATAAAATACAGAAAATACCTCATTTTCTTTCTGGCCATGTCCAGGTGGTCTTCATTCTGATAGTGCAATGATGAAATCATCGTTACGAATTCGAGCGATGTATTGGTTTTAACTTCTAATACCGGAATAATACGCTGCTTTCTTTTAGCGGCGAATGACACGAACATGGCCACCGTTATAAGAATCATCCACCAGGCGTACTTCAGACTGGGTTGCTCCATGATAAAATAGAGTGGGCTGTTGTAGCCATTGTTATTTCCTTCGAAGGGAAGTTTACTGTACTCATCCCAGATAATATCCCGACCCTTCAGGTGAGAGAATACACCCGCTGCGTACTCCATCTTGTCAGTCTTTGTAAGGTAATAATTGGTGAATACCAGGGGGTTGGAGTGCAGATAGAGGTTGCCTTTTCCGTGGGGGATCTTGAAGAAATTAACAAGATTTCCCCCTTGATAGCCGATGGGCACAAGGGCTTCCTGGCCGTTGCAAAAGACTGCGCTGTCCAGGTAGTTCCAATAGTACGGACAGTCTATTCCGGCAAACTGGTAGTTATATTGATACCCTTTCTTATTTTTTAAAGTGTCATGATAGAAATTAAAAGTGATGAGGTCTTGTGTGTAACCCTTGTAAGAAATTAATTCAAAGCAGTTGCTCTTATAAATTTTCTCAACAATACCCGAGGGAGGATCAAGGCTGGCGATGAAGACATCGTTGCCGCGATTTATGAAATTCACCAGTGCCTCTACATCCTCTTGGTTGAGGTTATCACTTGGCCCGATAAAGATGTAATCGGTGCTCGTCTTGAATTTCACACTGTCGAGCACTTTATGAATGGGTCTCTTCTTGTTATAAATGAAGTCAGCACCCGGCCGGTAGCTTTCAAGAAGTTGTCTGACAAACGAAGTGCCGTAGGGCTGGTCGCTGTCTCCATGGTAAGTTTCATACCATTGGAAGCGTCTGTTGTCGGAGGCATTGAAGATGAAGTAGGCCACCAGCAATATGCCGAGTGTTACAAAAAGAACGATAAGAGTACGACTTTTCTTCACTACGTGTTGTGGATGTTAATTTGCTGATGCATTGCTTCAAAATCACGGATGAGTTCGTCAAAAGGCTCACGGGTAATGGTCCGCTCACCATACCACACAATTTCATAGGCCATGGTCAGTTTTCTCACTTCTTCATAGAAGTAGTTATTGGAAAATAATTCCATGAGGTATTCCAGGTTGGTTTTATCTTTTTTCCAGGCAATCTTCTCTGCTTCATTCAGTTTTTTTAGCAAGCCCAGATAATAAATCCTAACCACCAACCTGAGATTGCCGGAAGCTTGCGCCTGCAGGAGTTGTGCTTCCATGTCGAATACGACAATATCATCACCGCCAGTAGCAAAGTCTCCCGGAACTGTCGCCACACTTTTGGCCTTGATAGAACTGATTGTTGAATTCTTTAAGACGAAATAAACAATGAACACTGCGATGCCAATAATTAAGATATAGGTAATGAACTTCAGGGCAGTGCTGCTCCAGGGTGCCAGATTCATTAAAGGACCCCTGGATGACTTTACTTCGGGCGGCTTTTCCTCAAAGTCTGTTGTTCCTACAATTCGTTTCCATGCATCCTGGTCAAATTTTTTTATAATAAGTTTTTCGCGCTTGTATTCAGTGGTCGTTGTGAGCTTATCAGGGCTGACGGTCTGTGTGTCTTCATCCGTGCTGACTTCACTTACTTCTCCATGGTCTGTAGAATCTGACTCCTGTGCCTGCAGACCTTGCAACAACGCAATCGACAATAGAAGGGTTGTCAGGAATTTCAATGGCTGTTCTTTTTTGAGTACTTGCTGCGGACGAGTGCAATGGATCGCAAAAGATGATCAGCGCTTAGCAGCTCATTCAGGGAGAAGTATAAATAGGCGGCGCTCACGGCCAGGATAGGAAGAATCATATCAAACGCGAGTGTTTTGATATATAGTTCAATAAAATGAACGATTCTGCCAGACCATACATCGGTGGGAGCAAAATTCCATTTGAAGATGGTCGTGTAGAGGTAAATCAAGGGGGCAGAAAGGATGAGCAGAAAGGAGGTACACATGAGCAACAAGGTAAATTGCAAGCCCACTACCTGTCCGAAATTAGCAGTGAGCAGACTCCACGACCTGGTAAACGACTTAAACAGATTGTGCCTTTCCGTGACTTGAACGAACACCATGAGCAGGAAGAAGACGAAGGAAAGAATAACCAGGAACACGCCCCAGCCGTCAAGACCGAGTATGGCAAAATAAACCAGTGAAATTACGATCAGGATTTGCGCGAATGTTATCCCACTTACCGTCTTCACGCCTTTGGTATTTTTATCCATAAGAATCAATACGCGGTAGACGATGATTGTGGTTCCAAGGGTATTGATCAGGACAAACAAAAGGTCTGGAGTTTTCATCGCATAAAAAAGGCCACCGAAGAAACTATCCCACCATTCCGGGTTGTAGCGCAGTTCACCCGACCGTTCGCCAACCAATAAGTCGGCAGTGGTGACGAGGAGTGCGATGGCTGCAATCCAGGGAAAGATCTTACTGAAATAATTCTTGTAAAAAAGAAACGTGTCTTTCAGAATGTCAGCATTGTTTTTGATTTGGTTGAGGTCTGGCGGCTCATACGGCGTGGGCTGAAGTCTTGCTTCTGAAATCGGGACTTCAAAACCAGACCTTGATTTAAGCCAGGGGTAGATAACAAAATAACCGATGATGAAGATTGCAGATAAAATAATAAGCAGCAGTTTTACGAAGTCAGGGACCTCCGTATAGCGTGTGAGGAAACTCTCTATAATAGCGGCCACCACCAGCACAGGGGTAATGCCCAACATCAGCTTCAGCGAGCGTATCGCTGAAATCTGAAATGCCTGAAACCGGGAATAAGTTCCAGGGAAAGCCAGGCCACTTCCCAGGGTTAATCCGGCGCCACCGGCTAAGATGATGGAAGAGATCTCCAGTGTGCCGTGCAGCCAGATGCTGAGAGCGGACTCCACAAAAAGACCGCGCTCAATAAAAAAAAATTGAAAGCACCCTACCATAATGCCATTGAATAGAAGGATGGCAAGGGTGCCGACAGAAAGAAAAATCCCAAAGATGTAAGTTCGAAATGCAACCATCAGGTTGTTGAGAGTGATACCGAGGAACATATCCACCTGGTGTCCCTTTTTATAGACTGCCATGGGATCCCCTTTTTCTATGTTCTCCTTGGTCATCGCCACGTAGCTTGGGCCGAGAATGGAGGCAGCAAATTGAGGGTCTTTGAACGAGGAAAAAATACCGATGGCCATCGCAAAGAGAAATACCGCCAGGGAGATCAGGAGCTGTGTTCTACAGTGGATGATGACTTGTGGAAGTTCATCTATCCAGAACATTCTGAAGCCGCCCTTCTTTTCCTTCTGACTATTATAAATGATGGAAAAATATTCCCGTGCAATTTTGTTGAGATAGACCCTCACCGACCGGTTGGGATAGTAGGTGCGGGAAAAGGAAAGGTCATCCACCACTTGTGTGAAAAGATTGCTTAGTTTGCCGGGATCTTTCCTTTCATCACGCAGCAACGCTTCAGATTCAAGCCATTTTTCCTTATTTTGAGAGATGAACCGCGTTTCCTTCATGGTGAGGTGAAAATATTGCTTTGGGCCCAATAAATGAAAAGTATCGAAATTAAAACCACACAAAATGTTACGCTGGAATATGAACTGGCGGACTTGCGTGACCGGATAGTCGCCTTTTTAATTGACCTGTTTACCATGGGCGTTGGAATCTCCCTACTCAGTGCCGTGGGCTATCAGATTTTTAATAGCGGTACCGGTGTAACGGTGTTCTCAATCTTCCTGTTTTGCATCTTCCTGTTTTATTCGCTGGCAATGGAAATACTGAATAACGGCCAGAGCCTCGGAAAGATGGCCATGAAAATACGAGTCATTAAGATGACCGGAGGGCGCGCAACTTTCTCGGATTATGTAGCACGGTGGGCTTTCAGAATGATCGACATCTGGTTTTCTTTCGGAGGCATTGCATCAGTCCTGATTGCCTCTTCAGCAAAAGCGCAACGCATCGGAGACATTGTTGCCAACACGGCGATTGTGAAGCTTACACCTAAAGTGGACCTACGCCTCGAGGATATTCTGGGCATCCAATCCAGGGATTCGTACACGCCGGTTTATGCAGAGGCTAAAAATTTATTGGAAGAAGATGTTTTGCTGATCAAGACCACCTTATCTCGTCAACAGCAATTTAGTAATGAGGCCCACCGGAGAGCTATCCGGCAGTTGGCAGAGGAAATCAGGGAAGTGCTAGCCATCCAGGGCGCAGGA
>JAYWDP010000258.1:0-5621 GCA_043779775.1 Cyclobacteriaceae bacterium | reverse complement strand
AAGGAGCCATGACGCGCGTCCGTCCGGTGGTGATGACCGCTCTGATGGCAGGATTGGGATTGTTACCAGCTGCACTGTCAACCGGCATCGGATCAGAGACACAAAAACCCCTGGCGGTGGTGGTAATCTGTGGACTCATCTCCGCAACCATCCTTACCCTGGTGACTCTCCCCGCAATCTATCAGTTATGGAACAAGGATACAGGACATAAAGTGTAGTTATGAAGTTGAAGCGTTTTAAACACGATGGTATGCAAAAACTTGCTTGTTTGACTGGGGTGCTGTGCCTCCTCCTTTTGTCACCCGAAGTCTTTTCACAGCAGAAACTGAAGGAAAAAATCCTGGCAGATGGAAATGACCGTGATCCCTTTGCTAAAAAATTCCGATGGGGGGTGAGTTATCAACAGTATTGGAGTTCTATTGAAGGACAACAAGTTGAGAAATCCTATTTCATAAAACCCTCCATCGGTTTCAATTTCAGACTTGAATACTATTTTAATTCTTTCCTCGGTGTTGGACTCGGTGCCGGGTACCAGCAGCGCGGTGCAGGAATTGTAAATGAGGATAATACCGGTGGGGCTTTTGCCCACCCCTGGATTACCGTGGATGGCGTAAGGGGAAACCCTGACTCCACCTATCTGGAAAGGCTGCGTTTTAACACTATCGAATTTCCCCTCACCATTTTGCTGCGGACGCCCAAGGATGTCTTCAAGGGAATGCGGATAAGTGCTGCAGCAGGCCCCACACTGATCCATGTAGTGAGTGTAAACCAAACCTTCCAAAGCATTATCGACGGATTTCATCCTTATCATTGGGTCACTGACAATTACATCCGGAATGATCTCGGCTACCAGATCTCCCTGGGCACCGATATTGATTCGGGAGGAGCTGGCAAGAGCATGTTTCAAATCCATTTTGTTTACACCCAGGGACTTGGCAATGTCTATGCTGTGGGGCAGGGAACCGGACATCAGATGACGTTCGGGGTAAGGCTTGGATGGATGTTTTAGATTAACAAACACAATACCTTGACTAGATCCAAAAAAATATTGCGTATTACTTCCTTTTTTCTTTTGAGTCTGGGGCTTTGTAATTGGGATATTCCTTCTTCTACGTCAAATCCTTATCTGAGCTAATTCAAATTGACTTACCCCCTGATTTTCTCTGGTATTCTTAATTTTTTAAATTTATAATACTTCGTTACCTCGGGATAGCACAATCCAAATGATTTCCACTGGATGCATTAAATGCTTCGGATGGCCTTGTTCTTAAACCAGATTGTATGAATGTTTTCATTAAAAATATTATTTCATTTTCATTAAAGAATCCAATTCTTGTTTTCCTCGGTACTGCCCTGGTGGTCGCCATGGGCATTCGTGCCTTTGTGTTAACTCCGATTGAAGCTTTCCCGGATGTCATTAATACCCGGGTAATTATTGTAACCCAGTGGCCCGGCCGAAGTGCTGAGGAAATGGAAAAGTTTGTTACCATTCCCATTGAGATAGAAATGAATGTAGTTCCGAAGAAAACAAGCCTGCGTTCCATCTCCTTGTTCGGACTCTCCGTCGTCACTATTTTCTTTGAAGATGAAGTCGATGACTTCTATGCACGCCAGGTGGTCTACAATCAAATTGAAAACGTGATCCTGCCCGATGGTGTAGACCCCGAAGTACAACCACCTTCCGGCCCCACCGGGGAAATTTACCGCTACACCCTGGATGGCAGCGGCACCAAAACAATCCGGGAGCTAAAAGAAATTCAGGATTGGGTTATCGACAAACGTCTCAAGGCGGTTCCCGGCGTGGCCGACGTAATCAGCTTTGGAGGAGAAGTGAAGACTTATGAAGTGACACTGGATCCGAACCGTCTCAAAGCTTACGAGTTCAGTCCACAGGATGTTTTCAACGCGATACAGGATAATAACGGGAATGTCGGCGGGGATGTCATTGAAAAAGGCCAGCAGGTTTACATGGTGCGGGGATTGGGTCTTGTAAAAGACATAAAAGATATTGAGAGAATTATTGTCCGAAATATTAACGAAACTCCCATTTTCATTAGGGATGTTGCCCATGTAACTGAATCTTATAAACCCCGTCTCGGGAAAGTTGGGCGAGGCGATGAACAGGATGTCGTTGAAGGAATTGTTTTGTTGCGCAGAGGTGAGGACCCAAGCCAGGTGCTGAAAGATCTTAACAAAAAAATTGATGACTTGAATAACCGGGTTCTTCCGGATGGTGTAACAATCAAAGTATTTTATGACCGCACCAATCTTGTCAATCTTACGATTCACACCGTACTTGAAAATCTAACCATCGGAATTCTGCTGGTAACACTTATTGTTTCAATTTTTCTCCTCGATTGGAGGGCAACCCTTATTGTTGCGTTGATTATCCCTCTCGCTTTGTTGTTTGCCTTCGTGTGCATGAAGATCAAGGGTATGTCAGCGAATCTTCTATCCATCGGAGCCATTGACTTCGGAATCATCATCGATGGCGCGGTGGTAATGGTCGAGGGTGTATTTGCCTACCTGGCACATCAACAGATGATTATGGGTGCCGAAAAATTTAATCCTATGTCCAAGACGGGCATGGTCGAAGACGTGTCGGTAGAAATGGGAAAACCCATTCTCTTCGCCAAACTGATCATCATCACGGCACTTATTCCCATTTTCGCCTTTCAAAAAGTGGAAGGACGCATGTTTAGTCCCCTCGCCTATACCATGGGTTTTGCCCTGATAGGCGCCCTCATTTTTACCCTGACCCTGGTTCCTCTGTTAATAAAACTCCTTTTGACAAAAGACATCGTCGAGAAAGAGAATTTTTTACTAAGGTGGATCAAGCGAATATACGGGCCTATTCTTGAAGGTTCCCTCCATCGCCCCTGGTTCAGGATTGGAACTTCAGCTTTATTGTTGGCCATTAGCGTTTTTGTTTTTACCCAACTGGGTTCAGAATTCCTGCCTTCGCTAAACGAGGGGTCCATTTATGTGAGGGCCAGCATGCCTCAGAGCGTAAACTTTACAACCGCCAATTATTTGTCTGCTGAAATGAGAAAGATTTTTCAACAATATCCGGAAGTAAAAGGTGTTATTTCTCAAAATGGAAGACCTAATGATGGCACAGACCCCACCGGTTTTTTTAACGTGGAATTCTTTGTAGACCTCTATCAAAAAGGTGAATGGAAGCGCGGCGTTACCAAGGATGAATTGATAAAAGATATGCAGGACCAATTGGCACACCAGTTTCCTGGCGTCGTTTTTGGATTCTCTCAACCCATTTCTGACAACGTCCAGGAGGCCGTCTCCGGTGTCAAGGGTGAAATGGCCATTAAAATATTTGGAGATGATCTGACAATCCTGGAGCGAAAAGCAGACAGTGTCAGAAACATCATGAGCACAATTCGGGGGGTTCAGGACCTCGGTGTATTCAAAAGTCTGGGAGCACCTGAATTACGTGTGGAACTGGACCGTGAAAAAATGGCGCGCTATGGGGCCAACGTTGCCGAAGTAAATGATATCATCGAAATGGCTGTAGGAGGCAAAAAGGCTTCTACTTTTTATGATGGTGAAAAAAGATTTGACATCCGTGTACGCTTTTCACCGGAATACAGAAAAAATGAGAATGCGATCGAAAACCTGATGGTCCCCTGTACCAACGGGACTAAAATACCCATTCATGAAATTGGAGAAGTAAAATTGCAGAATGGTCCTTCCCTGGTCTATCGGGAAAATAACATGCGGTTTGTGCCTATTAAATTTTCAGTCCGCGGAAGGGACCTGGGAGGAACGATCGCCGAAGCACAACAAAAAGTGGGCGCTGGTATCAAAATTGACAAGGGATATGAGCTTACCTGGAACGGTGAATTTGAAAACCAGGTTCGGGCCATCAACCAACTCAAGATTGTGGTTCCCATTTCCATTGCTCTCATCTTTATGTGGCTTTATTTCATGTTCAATTCCATTAAGAATGCCATTGCCGTTTTGATGAATGTGCCTTTCGCGTTGATTGGAGGAATTATGGCCCTCTTTTTCACCGGCATTCACTTCAGCATCTCGGCTGGCGTGGGTTTTATCGCATTGTTCGGAGTCTCAGTACAAAATGGAGTAATCCTGGTTTCGGTTTTTAACAAATTAAAAGAATCAGGCACTTCGGTGAGAGATGCCATTATGGAGGGGGCCATGACCCGGGTCCGGCCGGTGGTGATGACTGCCCTCATGGCTGGCATTGGATTAATGCCCGCCGCATTATCCACCGGGATAGGTTCTGAAACCCAAAGGCCCCTGGCCGTAGTTATGATTGGAGGATTAATCACTGATACAATCCTGACGCTGATCACACTCCCGGCCATCTATTTCATCTGGCATCGAAGGGAAGAGAATCTTAAAAGAAGGATGACCCGACTCAATTAACAGAATTGATTAAAGTCAATTGACAGACCTATTCAAAATCGCTCCGGCAACCAGGGGCGATTTTTTTTATGGATGCCGGATTTCATTCTGGCACTGAATTATCCGGGGTTTGCGCTTTCAAACTTAAATCCAAATTCCTGTGCATGAATTAGGCTACTAAATAAAATGCAAAAAATGACCGTCAGGTTTCTCACTTGATATTCTGCTTTTAAAATTATGTATTCTTACATCTGGCACTATTTTTTGCTGAACACAAGCATTGAATCATGTGTTTGAATGATACGGTTATAAAATTCCTTGAGTGCGTGATAGTCCTCCGGAGGATATACCGTCTTATTCAATGACAGGGCACTGTTGACAGTAATTCTATTACTTAGGTTGCCTACACTAAATAAAAAACGTCCACCCCCGTGAGGCAGTGCCAACACAGCATTTTTCGGTTGCTCTTCAAGGTTAAAAGTTGCAGGATAGGACAGACTCATCACCAAAGTTGTTTCAGTGGATATTCCAAAATCGACAGGGTAAAAACGCTCGTCAGACTTAAATGGGTTCTTAGAAATTTTGCCGGTCAGGAAAGGGTTAAGATATAGTTTGCTGGCATCCAAATTATCAAATCCGGCAATAGAAACTTCCATCTTCTCAACGAGCGGCAGTTCAAAGTTCTCGAGGTCTTGAACTTCGTATTTCTTTATTGCAATTGAACTCCATCCGTTCTCTAACTTGGCGATATATGCTTTCCTCTCCTTAAATTCACTTATCTCTAGCCGTTTATTGGCAGCGTCATAGCCAGAATGTCTAATTACCATGGTACCCTGGAAAACCCCGGCAGAGTCTATCATGAGGTTGAGCACGGTAATCTCTTTTTGCTTGCCAGGGGGTTTTAGGTCAACCCATCCCGATTCTTTGCCGATTAACCTGCCCTGCCCGTTCAGGCACCTTTCCGGCAGTAACCCAAAAGGAAAATAATTTATGGTAGCATCCAGCAAATATTTTTCATTATTAATATCTACCTGAGCAACCACATAATTGAAATCGGTCATGACAGGGTGTATCTGTATTGGAAGTCCGTTTTCTCTGGTAGATAAAATCACGGGATTAGCGTTCAACTTCGCTGCCTGCAATGCTGCCACCAGCAAGAGATTAATATCACCTACGTTTCCGGTTTTCGAGTCGAAGGTATTCTTCGCTCCTTTCTCGGAGTATTTACCCATTTT
>JAYWDP010000257.1:0-5626 GCA_043779775.1 Cyclobacteriaceae bacterium | reverse complement strand
GATACCCGTCGATTACAATTAAAGGGTCATTGCTGGCGGATAGCGAAGATCCACCTCTCACCCGGATCGTAGATCCGCTTCCGGGTGCCCCGCTGTTGGTAGTGACTGAAACACCTGCAAATTTACCTACGATCAAATCCTGCGGCGAGGCAATTACCCCCTTATTAAAATCCTTATTGGACATGTTAACCACCGCACCGGTAGCGTCCTTTTTCTTCACTTCGCCATAACCGGTAATCACAATTTCTTGAAGCGTCAACACATCTGGCAGGAGGACCACGTCAATAGAGGTTCTGGAACTTACCGGTAACTCCTGGCTTGTGTAGCCGACGAAAGAAAATACAAGAATAGCATCTGCTGGCGCACTAATCCGATAATTACCATCCTTGTCAGTAACCGTACCGTTGCTGGTACCCTTGATAAGGATATTAACTCCTGGTGCCCCAGATCCATCATCGGATGCCGTCACCCGGCCGGAGATGGCAATTCCCTGCGCCAGCACCATGGAACTACAGGTGGCTAGAAGGAAAATTGGCAGAAACCTTTTGACAAGCATGTAAAGTTTTGTCATACGTTATTGGTTTGGATTTAATTATTGTTGGGAATTTCTTCAATATTAGATTGATTTTATTGGTAATCAGATAGTTTGCCTCAAGAAATCTCAATAATTTTGACGGAATCGAAGTCGCAATCGTTTTCAATAAAAACAGTATCTTAAAGGAAAATGTTCAAAGCTCACCATTGCTAATAAAAAATGAGATTTAACCAGGTTACCATTAAGGATATTGCCCGAGAACTCGGTATTTCCCCTTCCACTGTTTCAAGAGCTCTGAAAGACCATCCTGATATCAGTTCTGAAACGAAAAAGGCTGTTAATGCTCTGGCTGAAAAGCTGAATTACCAACCGAACATCGTGGCGTTGAGTCTTCGCCAAAAAAAAACTAACACGATTGGCGTTATCATACCTGAATTAGTACACTTCTTCTTTTCTACCGTGATTAGCGGGATAGAAGACGTTGCCTATCAGGCGGGGTACAGTATAATACTTGCTCAATCCAACGAATCCTTTGAACGAGAGAAGACTGATATCAAGGCCCTTTTCAATAGCCGTGTGGATGGCATGCTGATCTCGCTGTCGCGGGAAACAAAAAATTTCGACCATATAGAATCCATCATTTCCAAGGGCGTTCCGATTGTGTTTTATGACCGGATGTATACCAACCCGAATACCAGCAAGGTGATTGTGGACGATTACATCGGAGCAAAAGAAGCTGTTGAACATCTTATTGATCAAGGCTACAAAAGAATTGCTCACCTCGAAGGTGCTCCCGGGTTAATGATAAGTATTGACAGAAAACGCGGCTATGAGGATGCCCTCAGGGAGCATAATATGGAAGTAAAAGAAGCCATGATAGAGGGGTGCGCAGAGGGCAGCCAGGAAGACGGCAAAAGAACAGCGTTAAAGCTCCTTTCTATGGCCAATCCGCCTGACGCATTCTTTGCCAATAATGACCCCATGGCCATCGGTGCTATGATGGCAATTAAAGAAAAGAAACTACGGATTCCACAAGATGTAGGCGTAGTCGGGTTTAGCAATTGGTCGCTAGGCGCACTCATTGAGCCAACACTGACCACCGTGGACCAGCCCGGCTTTGAAATGGGTCAGGAAGCTGCCAGGCTGTTGATCCGGCAGATTGAAGTTGGCGATAAGGACCAGGAACCTCAGCCTGAAACCAAAATTTTAAAGACAAAACTCATCGTCAGGGAAAGCTCGATACGAAAAGCCCCCGCTAAGAACTAACGCAATCGATTTCTGAATTTTAAACCAAAATTTTTAGGGTAAGTAAGTTCCTTTGAGCTTATTTGGTGTGTTTAACAATTCAATCACATTCATGCCAAATTCTTTAACCAATCGCCTCGGAGTTCTTCAATCATTTAAGAAAAATGAAAATGGGATCACCGGAAAAACCAGTGAAGGATTTTTTAGGGTAAAGGTCCTCTCCCATGCTATTTTTCAAATCACCGTTTCAAAGTCAGAAACTTTTGAAGACTTTTCTTATTCGGTGATTGCTCCTCAAGTTCATACCTCATTTTCCATAGAAGATCATACGGAATTAGTAATTAAAAGTGAATTGGTTGAATTGTCGATTCTCAAAAATCCTGCTTCATTTGTTTTCAAAAATTTGCAAGGTGATATTTTGAATGAAGATGATCCAGGTCTTGGCACTTCCTGGATTGGCGATCAGGTAACCACGTACAAAAAACTTCAGGAAGGTGAAAGATTTATCGGCCTGGGGGAGAAGACAGGCCCGCTCGACAGAAAAGGGTCGGGCTACCAGAATTGGAATACCGATGCTTATGGATATCATGCTGGCTCGGACCCTCTGTATTGCTCCATGCCCTTCTACATCGGCATTCATCATCAGCTTCAGTATGGTATCTTTCTTGACAACACCCACAAAACTTTCTTCAACTTCGGTGCTTCCAACAATCGCTTCTCCAGCTTTTCAGCCGATCTCGGAGAGATGAACTATTACTTCATACACGGAAATTCCATTGCTGAAATAATTCAACATTATACCTGGCTGACGGGGCGAATTCCATTACCTCCCAAATGGAGCATAGGCTATCAGCAGTGCCGTTATAGTTATTATCCCGACAAGGAAGTGCTGAACACGGCCAACACCTTTCGCGATAAGCAAATCTCCGCCGATGCCGTCGTGATGGATATCCATTACATGGATAAATATAAAATCTTCACCTGGGACAAAAAGAATTTTACAGATCCAAAGTCGCTTATTGAGGCATTGAAGTCCAAAGGCTTTGAGATTGTATTAATGTGCGATCCGGGAATAAAAACAGAAAAGGGATATCAGGCTTATGATGAAGGGATCAAGGAAGACGTCTTTATAAAATATCCTGACGGACAAAATTATGAAGGTCAGGTATGGCCAGGCTGGTGCCACTTCCCCGATTTTACAAACCCCAAGACGCGAACATGGTGGGGTGAGAAACTCAAAAGCTATTCTGATCTTGGCGTAGAGGGATACTGGAACGATATGAATGAGCCTGCCGCCTGGGGTCATATGCTCCCCGAAAATCTTGAATTTGATTTTGACGGACAGAAGGCAACTTCCCGTAAGGCAAGAAATGTGTACGGCTTTCAAATGGCCCGCAGCACCTATGAAGCCACCAAAAAACTTCTCAAAGGAAAACGCCCCTTCAACCTGACACGTTCCGGTTTCTCAGGGGTGCAACGTTATGCCGCCGTATGGACGGGGGACAACGTCTCCTATGATGAGCACATGATGCTCGGCATTCGCATCGTCAACAGTCTTGGACTTACCGGGGTTGCCTTCACCGGATATGACGTCGGGGGATTTGTGGGTGAAGCCAGTACTAAACTTTTCGCACGCTGGATTTCCATCGGCGCCTTCTCCCCTTTCTTCCGGGGCCACACCATGATCAATACCAAAGACTCAGAACCCTGGTCATTTGGTGAAGAAGTTGAACAGATCTCCAGAAATTACATTCGCTTCCGGTATCAGCTCATGCCCTACCTGTATTCATTGTTTTACGAAGCGGCGCAGACCGGAATGCCCGTGCAACGGTCGCTGGCCATTGATTACCCATATGAGCCGCTTGTATATAATGGCCTTTATCAACACCAGTATTTGTTTGGTCCCTTTGTTTTTATTGTTCCGGTAGAGAGTAATAAAGAGCTGGTAAAAGTCTTTTTTCCAAAAGGAACATGGTACTCTGTATTTGATGGAAAAAAATACGCCGGCGATCAGGAAGTAATTGTAGAAAGTCCCATCCATAAACTTCCCGTGTATATCAAAGGCGGAGCTATTTTACCGATGCAGCGGCCGGTGCAAAACACGAAAGAGAAAGTTGATGAATTGATCCTCCATATTTATAACGGTACCTCAGAGACACAATTTGAATTCTACGAAGATGATGGGGCGACCTTTCAACATGAATCAGGTGACTATGCCAAGCGAATGATTCATTTCATTCCTGACAGCCGGAAAGTCAAACTGGAAAAGCAAGTAGGAAATTTTGCCAGTGAACTTAAAAAATTAAAACTGGTACTGCATGGTTTCGGAGACCTTCATCAAATTCATGTCAATGGACAATCTCATGAGATTAAAAAAAACATGAATTCATTTTTCCTTCCGCTTGAAAAATACGACCCTATCAATGATCCTGATTCTATGGGAGAAGAGGAAGTGGAACAAGCCCTGTTTCCCTATTCCCCTGAGGCAATGGAAATCATTTTATAATTTTCAGTCATGAATTCAACCACCTCCAAGCCCCGCCTGAGCTTCTGGCAAATATGGAACATGAGTTTTGGGTTTTTAGGCATCCAGTTTGGCTTTGCTTTGCAGAATGGCAATGCGAGTGGAATCTTGCGGAATTACGGAGCTGAAGTTGAGCAGTTGTCCTGGTTTTGGATCGCAGCACCCTTAATTGGAATGATTGTTCAGCCCATTGTTGGACATTATAGTGACCAAACCTGGACGCGTCTTGGAAGAAGAAAGCCTTACTTCCTTATTGGCGCAATTCTTTCGGCCAGTGCGCTGGTATTAATGCCCAACGCAGGAATTCTCGGGAGCTTCGCGCCCATACTCTTAATTGGCGCTTCTTTTCTCATGATTATGGATGCTTGTTTTAATCTGACCATGGAGCCCTTCCGTGCCCTGGTGGCCGATAATCTTCCTGATTCACAAAGGACCCTCGGGTTTTCCATTCAGACTTTCGTGATCGGCATTGGGGCGGTTGCAGGATCCTGGCTTCCCTATGTTCTTCACAATTGGTTTGGCGTTTCCAATGAGGCCTCCGAGGGAGTTGTAGGCTTGAACACCAAATTAGCTTTCTACATCGGCGCGGGCATATTCTTAGCCTCTATTTTGTGGACGGTGTGGAAAACAAAGGAATATCCACCGGAAGAATATGAAAAGTATCACGGCAAAAATGCGGACGCAAAAGCAGGATTAGGATCCATCTTTAAAGACTTCGTCAATATGCCCCGCACCATGAAGCAACTGGGACTGGTACAGTTTTTTTCATGGTTTGCATTGTTCGGAATGTGGGTATTCACCACCGATTCAATTGCAACTCATATCTTTCATCTACCCAATACCGATAAAAGCTCTGCTGAATATCATGATGCCCAGGATTGGACCGGTGTTATCTTCGGTGTCTACAATCTTGTTTCAGCTGCTTATGCGCTGTTCTTGCCTACCATTGCCGCAAAAATCGGAAGAAAAAGAACGCACGCATTGTCATTGCTCATCGGAGGCCTTGGACTCATCTCGTTTTTCTTTGCACCGAATAAAGAATTTCTAGTCTTCTCCATGGCCTGTGTCGGAATAGCCTGGGGAAGCATATTAGCAATGCCCTATGTGATCCTATCGAGTTCAATACCGGCAGGAAAGATGGGTATTTACATGGGGATATTTAATTTCTTTATCACCATTCCACAGATCATCAACGGCATTGTCGGTGGCCCGATGGTAAAAAATGTTTACAACAATCAACCTGTTTATGCCATCGTGCTTGCGGGCATCTTTATGCTTTGTGCAGCGGTGAGTGTTATTTACGTTTACGATCCGGCCTCTAT
>JAYWDP010000256.1:0-5660 GCA_043779775.1 Cyclobacteriaceae bacterium | reverse complement strand
CTCTGAAAGAATTCTATTCCTTCTCAACTTACTCTTCTGCTCAAAAACTTCTCTTTGTAACTTAAAGGGGCTCACTTTTAAGGCGTGATCAAAAAACGCCATTACAACTTAAAAATGGGTATTTCCAATGCTTTATAATTTTCCCCGGGCAACAATGATTGCAAATCCTGACCAACTTCCAAAATCATTTTTTACCCTGCGACTATCTCAGCGCCTCCGCGGTATAAATTCACTACTGTTAAACCACTTCCATCTCCGCCACCTTCGACCCTTTCGCCAGTTTCTGCTGCACTTCAAATGGCACCGGTGCAAAATCAGCATGGTGTTGTGAAAAGGTACCGCGTCCCTGCGATAACGACCGAAGGGTGGTGGAGTACCGGTCCAGTTCTGCCAGCGGCGTACGCGCCTTGATCACCTGATAGTTTTCTTTGGTGTCGATTCCCATGATCAGTGAGCGCCGTGTTTGCAGATCGCCCATGACATCGCCGATAATTTCTTCCGGCACCATCACTTCCAGGTCCACGATTGGTTCCAGCAACTGCGGCTCGGCTTTCATAAAAGCTTCCTTGAAAGCCATCATGCCTGCGATCTTGAATGAAATATCATTGGAGTCAACCGGGTGCATCTTTCCGTCGTGGATCATCACGCGCACATCGCGGACATACGAACCGGTGATGGGCCCTTCTTCCATTTTTTCCATCACACCTTTTAAGATAGACGGGATAAACCGGGTATCGATGACGCCACCGACGATGCAATTATAAAATACCAGCTTGCCGCCCCACTCCAGGTCGATCACTTCTTTTCCGCGAACGTTGAACTCAGTGGGTTCAGGCATACCTTCATAGAACGGTTCAATTTTCATCCACACCTCCCCAAACTGACCGGCTCCTCCGGATTGTTTTTTATGACGGTAGTTGGCATTGGCCGGCTTGCGTATGGTTTCACGATAGGAAATCCGCGGGCTTACAAAATCCACATGGAGGTTATACATTTTCTCCAGGAACCATTTGCAAACGGTAAGGTGCAATTCACCCTGGCCGGAGACAATCAGTTGTTTTAGCTCCCGTGAGTAGGCAACCTCCAGGGTCGGATCTTCCTGGTGGATTTTATTCAACACCTCGCCGATTTTTTCATCGTCATTTTTGCTGAGTGCTACCACAGCCGTCCGGATGCGGGGTTGTGGAAATTCAATGGGGGCAATGGCCACATCAAATCCTTTGGCGTGGAGGGTCTGATTCGTATAAGTGTCCTTCAACTTCAGCGTCGCTCCGATATCTCCGGCCACCAATTTGTCGACGGGCTGTCGGGTTTTGCCATCCATGATGAAAAGCTGGTGGAAGCGCTCAGTCACATTGGTTTGGCTGTTGATAAGTTCTGATGTTGAAGTCACTTCACCAGAAATAACTTTGAAGAAAGATAGCCGTCCGAGGTTGGGTTCAATATGAGATTTGAAAATAAAGAGTACCGTGGGTTTGGCGGGATCAAATTGGATTTCCTTTCCTGCCGTGGTCATCTCCGGCTTCGCTTCCAGGGGTGTCGGTGCTACGTTATCGATGAAGCCCATCATTCTGCCGCTGCCCATATTCATTTTGGCGCTCATGCAGAACACAGGAAACACATCATGATGAATCATTCCCAATTTCAGTCCCTGGCGCATCTCGTCTTCATCCAGTGTGCCCGTCTCAAAATATTTTTCCATGAGTTTCTCATCGTTCTCCGCTGCTTTCTCCACCAACACATTATGCAGTCGAGCCGCTTTTTCCTTTTCGGCATCGGGGATGGGCAACTTTTGAGGCTTTCCACCCTCGGCGGGAAATTTATACATCACCATTTTCAGCAGGTCGATAATGGCATTGAATCCCTCTCCCTGGTTATAGGGATACTGCATTTGTGTTACTGCCGAACCAAATCGTTGGTGGAGCGAGTCGAGGGCATTTTCAAAGTTAGCTTTTGGATGGTCTACCTGATTGATGGCGAAAATGACAGGCTTTTGAAATCGGTTGATGTAATTCCAGATCAACCCGGTGCTGACCTCCACACCATGCTGTGCATTGACGACAACGACACAGGTATCGGCTACGCGCAGGGAGGCGATCATCTCGCCGGCGAAGTCATCAAAGCCGGGGGTATCGATGATGTTGATTTTGTAATCCCGCCATTCTGTGTGAAGACAGGTGGCAAAGACAGAGTTGCCGCGCTCCTGTTCAATTTCGTGATAGTCGGAAACCGTATTTTTCCCTTCTATAGTTCCGCGGCGATGGATGATTCCGGCTTCGAAGAGCATGTCTTCGGCGAGAAGGGTTTTGCCGGATTTGGGCGCCCCCAGCAACACGATGTTTTTTATATGTTTTTCGTCATAGGTTTTCATAGCGTTGGTATTTTGAATTTAAAATCGTTTGGGCAGAGAGACAATATTTTGAGCAAATAACAGGGTCATTGCTGTAGGTATTGAAGGATTGATGGCAGAGGTATTAAGTTAAATAAAAAAAATCATTTCCTCCCTTTATTTTGTTGAATGACGGCCTGCGCTGCCGCCAGCCGGGCAATAGGAACCCTGAATGGCGAACAGCTTACGTAGTTCAGTCCGATTTTGTGGCAAAACATTACGGATTGGGGCTCACCACCGTGTTCCCCACAAATGCCAATTTTAAGCCCGGGCTTTTTCTTTCTACCTTTTTGGATAGCCATTTCCATCAGCCTCCCCACACCCGCCTGGTCAATGGTCTGAAAGGGATCATTCGGAAGAATTTTCTTCGCCTGGTAAGCTGGCAAAAAGGATCCTATGTCATCGCGCGAGAATCCAAACGTCATTTGTGTAAGGTCATTGGTTCCGAAAGAAAAAAATTCCGCCTGGTCGGCGATCTGATCTGCTACCAGACATGCGCGCGGTACCTCGATCATAGTCCCCAGGAGATGCTGAATTTTTTTCACATTCATGCGCTTGCACACTTCGTTGTGAACACTTACGGCAATTTCATTTTCATGCATCAATTCTTTTTCTGTGCCCACCAAGGGGAACATGATTTCCGGTATAGGCTTCTTTCCTTCTTTTATCAATTCTGCGGAAGCTTCGAAGATGGCGCGCAACTGCATTTCAGTGATCTCGGGATAAGTGATGCTGAGACGCACGCCACGGTGCCCCATCATCGGGTTGTTTTCGATTAACTCGTCTGCGCGCATGTCGAATGCTTCCGCGGTGATCTTCAGACTTTCCGCCATCTTCACACGGTCTTCATGTTCCTTCGGTACAAATTCATGCAAGGGTGGATCCAGGGTTCGGATCGTGACCGGTAGCCCGCTCATGGCGGAGAGAGTAGCCTTTACATCCTCTTTTACGAATGGGAATAATTCTGCCAGAGCAGCCACACGGTCAGTAACTGTTTTGGCCATGATCATTTTTCGAAGGAGAAACAGGGGTTGCTCAGAGCCTTTTCCGTAAAACATATGTTCTGTTCTGAAAAGCCCGATACCCTCGGCGCCAAAACGTCTCGCCTTGAGAGCATCTTCCGGTGTGTCAGCATTGGCCCTTACCTTGAGTGTGCGGATACCATCACACAGTTTCATGAGCTTGTCAAAGTTGGGATTTTCTTCTGAGGCCTTAATCATCCCAAGATGGCCTTGATAGATATTTCCTGTTGTGCCGTTGAGGGAGATCCAATCACCTTCTTGCATCCGCTTGCCATGGGCGAAAAAATATTTTTGGTCTGAGTGGATTTCAAGATCGCCTGCGCCGACAATGCAGCACTTGCCCCATCCACGCGCAACCAATGCCGCATGACTGGTCATTCCTCCCCGTGCTGTCAGGATTCCTTCTGCCGCGCGCATGCCCTCGACATCTTCCGGGTTGGTATCTTCCCGGACCAACACAACATCTTTTCCTGATTTCTTCCAGGCAACAGCTTCCGCTGCGGTAAATACTACCTGGCCGCAAGCGCCACCAGGACCTGCGGGAAGACCCCGGGCGAGCAGGGTCGCTTTCGTTTCTTCTTCCGGATCCAGGATTGGGTGCAGCAATTCTTCCAACTGGGACGGAGTCACCCTTTCAATGACCTCATGTTTCGAGATCAATTTCTCTTCAAACATATCCAGGGCCATTCGGATGGCAGCAGGACCGGTACGTTTGCCGACACGGCACTGAAGCATCCATAATTTATTTTCCTGAATGGTAAATTCAATATCTAGCATGTCGCGAAAGTGTTTCTCGAGCCGGTTGACATATCCAATAAGTTCTTTGTATAAACCCGGCAGGACCTTCGACAGGGTTGGCAGTTTGGCATTCTGATTATTTTGACTGAAGGGGTTTACGGGATTGGGAGTGCGTATGCCCGCCACAACATCTTCGCCCTGAGCGTTGGACAACCATTCACCGTAAAATGCTTTTTCTCCCGTGGCGGGATTTCTTGAAAACCCAACGCCTGTAGAGGAGGTGTCGCCCATATTACCGAATACCATGGCCTGCACATTCACAGCCGTTCCCCATTGGTCGGGTATCCCTTCAATTTTCCGGTAAGAAATCGCACGGTCACCGTTCCAACTGGAGAATACCGCCTTGACAGCATTCCACAATTGTTCTTTCGGGTCATCCGGAAAGTCTACGCCGAGTACTTTTTTTATTTTTTGTTTAAACACGACTACCAACTCTTTCAGATCATCAGCAGAGAGGTCGCAATCCAGGGTTACACCGCGCTTCTTTTTCAGTGCTTCCATCTCTTCTTCAAGTTGGCGGCGGATGCCATGGCCATTCACCACGCGACCGGCACCCTTTTCCATGACCACGTCAGCATACATTTGTATAAGCCTTCGCTGGCTGTCATAGACAAAATGCGGATTGCCCGTTTTACGAATCAGGCCTTCTCGGGTACTGTCAGTCAATCCTACATTCAAGACTGTTTCCATCATACCGGGCATGGACTTTCTGGCACCGGATCGGATGGAGAGGAGGAGCGGATTGTCAGGGTCACCGAATGTACTGTTCATTATTTTCTCCATTTTAGCTAGAGCTTTTTCGGCTTGAGACAGTAGGAGGCCAGGTAGTTGCTGGTTGCGTTCGTAATAGTAGCCACACGCTTCCGTGCTGATTGTAAATCCAGCGGGGACGGGCATGCCGAGCCTTGACATTTCTGCCAGGTTAGCGCCTTTGCCTCCCAGCAATTCTTTCATCGTTCCATTTCCAGCGGCTTTGCCATTGCCAAAGGGAAAGACCCAGGCATTGATGCTTTTATTTTTTATTTTTTTCATAGTATTTAAGAGTAAGAGACTCACAGGCAACTTAGTACCCGGCTCGCCTGAATAGTGTGATCAAAGCGTTGCTACGGACTGATGATGATCATTTAGTATGCTGATTTTAATCATTAGGCAGGCAACAAAGGAAAGACCAACTATCATCTCGTGACGTAGTTCATATACTTTGATGACTTGTGTCATTACTGACCTTGGCAATCCAGCCTAATTTTACTTAAGGAATTAAACAAGCATCTTATGAAACACAAGAAAATTTTTCAGGTGAGCGCAATCATTATAGCTTTTGCCTTTGTCCTGTCTCAATGTAAGCATGATGATAACATAGTGCCGTCAAAAGGAACGGATCCAACCAACATTGTTAGGGGAACCGAGTCGATCAGTTGTCTGACCTGCACACCATTAGTATCGAACGGTGC
>JAYWDP010000255.1:0-5662 GCA_043779775.1 Cyclobacteriaceae bacterium | reverse complement strand
CAAGCGTTAGAATATCGCCGTAAATCATTCGCAAGGCTTTTTGCTGATCACTCAATTGCCCGCCATCGTATTTTTTTTCATTCACCCATTTCTGATGTTCCGGAACACCCCAATAATCGTAAACCGTTGTGCGTCCGTCCTCCCCACCAAAGCCCTCGGCTCCTGCTCCAGGCTCCCCTACCTCTTGTCCGAAGTAAATCATGATGGGACCTTTGTCAATAGTGGCGCTGACCACCATGCCCGGCAGGGCTTTCCATGGATCACCACAGAAGAAAGGCGACGCGATCCTTTGCTCATCATGGTTTTCAAGAAAGTGCACCATGTTGTGATTAATACCCGCCATGGATTGCTGAATGCCTGGTATATCGGTGGTGCTGGCTTGACCATTGATCAGCAGGCGAAGCGTATCATACAACTGGACTTTATCGTATAAAAAATCAAAGCGTCCATTGTCGAGATAATTTCTGTATTCATGAGGGATGTATATCTCGGCAATAAAGATAATTTCCGGATTCACAGCCTTCACCTGTGGCACGACCCAATGCCAGAACTCTACCGGCACCATTTGCGCCATATCGCACCGGATGCCATCCACTTTCTTATTGGCCCAGAATAATAATATGTCGCGCATCTTATTCCAGGTATCCGGAATTGAATCAAAGTAAGTCTTCCGGTGATTGAGATAGTCTACACCATAGTTGAGTTTAACAGCTTCAAACCAGTCGTCAACATTTGGCGTAGCGGTGAACTGGTCGTTGCCAGTGACTTTAGCTGGTGTCTCAACAAACTTGCCGTCTTTGGTTGGAAAGGAATTGGGGCCTAAAGAATTATACCCCCTGGGAACCTGAAATGATTGTCCAGGTAAATAATAGAAATTGTTGTGAGGATCGAAAGCTTTGGAATTATCATCGTTCTCGCCCAGATCTTTAATTCCATCGGGCTTGGCATCGGAGCGGTAGGCACGGGCGACATGATTGGGGACGTAGTCAATGATGACTTTCATGTCATGTTTGTGGGTGCGGTCCACGAGTCTTTCAAACTCCATCATCCGGTTCTTCACATCCACGGCCAGGTCCGGGCTGATATCATAATAATCCTTGATGGAATAGGGAGATCCGGCCCTGCCTTTTACGACATCCGCATCGTCAAGGGGAATACCAAAAGATGTGTAGTTTGTAAGGAGGGCATGTTCGATTACGCCGGTGTACCAGACATGCGTAGCGCCAAGCTCCTTGATACCTATAAGTGCCTGATCAGTAATATCTTCAAGCTTTCCGACGCCATTTTCCTCGAGCGTACCATAAGGCTTGTTGGTGGTTTTAGTATTCCCGAAAAGGCGGGTCATCATCTGATAGATTACGATCTTGTTTTCGGAAGGTGCCATAATGGGTGTAGGTGGTATCTTTTCTTTAGGGGCCGAGCATTGGCATAATATGACCATGAGTAGTACAAAAATGACCGAAATGCTCTGCATAGGTTGATTGAAGGGCCAAGATAGAGCGCACAACAGGGATGTACAAAAGGGAAGGGAAGAAGTTTGTCTGGAGGTGGGGATTATGTTTTGCAAACGATTGTGTAGAATGCTAATTGTTGTTCGTTGATGGTTGTTCGATTGCAAATGCGACGGCGCTCTTACTATTAATCGATCCGGATTAGGGTGATCCTAGCATTTCCTCATTGCTGTCTTGGACGATCATTAATCCGTTGCTCTTCACAACTGCTTCTCCGCTGAAGTCCTTATTTCAAACCTTGTACCATTTTTTGATTGGATCAGCCTGCAAAATAGGGCTTCGTTTTAATAATACAGCGCTGTCTGATTTCAGTTGCGAAATATGCAATTCTTTCGAGTCCTGATATTGATAGTCGACGCTGCGGAAGTGTACCTTTCAACTATGGAAATTAAAAAACTTACGGCCCCTAAAACGAAACTTTTCATCCTGCTAAATAACGAAAATTCTTAACGCATATTTTTAACTTTACTCCTTCATCCTGAGCCGGCAATGCGAAGACGGGCCATTCTTTTCTTGATTTTACTGGTGCATAGCTTGCATTCCCTCGCCCAGCAGGACCCTATCATTCAATTCATTGAAAACAAAAACCAATGGCCGGAAGAAATTGACTTCAGTGCACGGGTACAGGGTGGCAACATGTTTGTAAGACCTGGGGGCTTCAGCTACTACTTTCTGGACCAGGAAAAACTGGAAGCCTTACATGAAAGATCGCATGGTCCTCGCAATGAATCTATGATGGCTACGGATGAAGTCATCAATGGCCAGGTTATTAACGTGAATTTTCTTGAGGCCAACTGCAATGCACTCGCAAAGCCCTTTGGTAAACTTTCTCCTTATTACAATTACTTTATCGGCAACGATCCGAAAGGATGGGCATCCAGGGCCAATGCTTATGAGGGGATATCCTACCCTTCGTTTTACAATGGCATTGACTTGAAAGTATACTCATCGGGTGATGCCATAAAGTATGATTTTGTTGTCGCCCCGGAGGCCGATGTAACTCAGATAAAGATGGAATATACCGGAGCCCTGGAACTTTTTGTGTCGAATGGTGACTTGCAGGTAGAAGCTTCATTCCTTAAAATTATTGAGAGAAAACCTGTTGCCTTTCAAATGGTGAATGGAAAGCGCAGGGAAGTTGACTGTGAGTATGCTCTCCTAGAAAATGTGCTCTCCTTTTGCTTTCCCATGGGTTATGATCCTTGTCTCGAACTGGTTATCGACCCACTGCTGATTTTTTCAACATATTCCGGTTCCAAGGCCGACAACTGGGGAAGTTCGGCCACACCCGGGGAAAATGGTAACCTTTACTCAACCGGTGTTACCAACCAATTTGTTGGTAACACTTTCAGCGGAACTTTTCCGTCAACAGCCGGTGCCTTTCAAACTACCTACGGCGGTGTTTATGATGTAGCCATTCTAAAATATGATTCCGTCGGCCAGCATTTGCTCTATGCTTCTTATCTGGGTGGCAACGCTTCTGAATCCCCGCACAGTCTTGTGATGAACAACAATCATGAGTTACTGGTATTGGGGACGACCAGTTCCTCGAATTTTCCAACTTCTGCTTCTGCCTTTGACCGGACTTTCAATGGCGGTACGGCCGAAGCCAATACCATTTTATACAACTTTGGTTCTGATATTTTTGTTGCGAAGATCTCCTCCAATGGAAGTCAGTTGTTGTCCAGTACTTTTCTCGGTGGTTCAGCAAACGATGGCCTCAATCCCTCCTCCAGCATTCTATCCGCTAACTATGGCGATCAGCTTCGGGGTGATATACTCGCCGACAGCCAGGGTAATATTTACATCAGCTCAGTCACTTCTTCTCCAGATTTCCCCGTGGCAAATAGCTTTGGGCTCACCTATCATGGTGGCACCACTGACGCATTGATTTTGAAACTAAATCCCGATCTGTCTCAACTTGCGTGGGGTTCATTTCTGGGTGGCGTTGCCGCCGATGCATCTCACACTATCAAACTTGACAAATCCAACACCCTTTTTGTAGCAGGCGGTACCGCCAGCATTGATTTTCCAACTACCGTCGGAGTTTATCAGCCTTCTCTGTCAGGATCGGCCGACGGGTGGATGGCCCGTATCGCCAATGATGGTTCCTCTATTTTGTCTTCCACCTACACGGGTACTTTTGCTTTTGACCAGGTTTATTTTCTTGATTTGAATGCCACCGATGAAGTATATGTCTATGGACAAACGGCAGGCAGTTTTCCCGTTACCTCCGGCGTATATCATAATTCAAACAGCGGTCAGTTCATTCAGAAATTCAGCAGCGACTTGAAGACTTTGATTTTTTCAACTGTGTTTGGTTCTGGAAGGGGCATACCCGATATTTCACCTACAGCATTTCTGGTAAACAGTTGCAATAATATTTATGTCTCCGGCTGGGGAGGCTTTGTTAACTCTGCCACAGGTCATTGGGTCGGGAGCAATACCGTTGGCATGCCCCTCACACCTGATGCTTATCAGCAAACCAGCAGCGGCTCAGATTTTTATTTTATGGTACTTACCGATGATGCTACTGAACTACTCTATGGCACGTATCTGGGCGGCACCCAATCGCGTACACACGTGGACGGAGGCACTAGTCGGTTTGATAAGGGTGGCATTGTGTACCATGCCGTCTGTTCTGGCTGCCAGGCAGGTAATCCCAACGGTGGTGCCACTTCTGATTTTCCCACGACGCAAAATGCCTGGTCGAAAACCAACAACAGTCTCAATTGTAATAATGCGGCCTTTAAATTTGACCTTTCTTCCCTCCGTGCGCGTATTCAAACTAATTCGGTCAATTTAAAGTCGCCGGGTCTGAATAAAGTTTGTATTCCCGATAAGATCATCTTTCAAAACCGAAGTACGGGCGGGCAGTTTTATGAATGGAAATTGGGCGACGGCACCAACTTCACGAAGACCGATACCTCCGCGATCGTCCATCAGTATCTGGCTACGGGACAATACACGATTAAGCTCAAAGCCATCGATGCAGGGACGTGCATCGGCAGGGATTCTACTTTTACCATCATCAATGTCTACAAGGCACAGGGATTTGCCGGTCCCGACCAGGTAATGTGTAATGATGCAGGCACAACATTGGTTGCGGGGGGAGGTGGATCCTATATTTGGAAAGATACCAAGGGGGAATTTACATCAAGCCTCACTTCTCCGGTAATAAATCCCAAAGACACCACCCGCTACTTCGTTACCATCACGGACGTAAACGGATGCATAAAAAAAGATACTGTGGACATTAAGGTAGTTCCTGGCATTGACCTCAAATTCAGTACATCTAAAATTTACGATTGCAATTCGAGGCCACTCGTCAAAGTAACGAGCCAGACAGACCCCAAAGCGGGAGACGTTTTCTTTGATTTTGGCGATGGCACAACTTCGACACAAAAGCAGGATATCCACCGCTATGAAACCGATGGGATTTTTGTTGTCAAAATTGTCGGAAAAAAAGATTTTTGTATCTACGACAAGCTGGTTACTCTTCCATTTTACACCTTGTTTGTTCCCAATGTCATTACGCCCGGAGGATCAACCGGTTTGAATGACTTCTTCAAGATCAAATACGGCGACAAATTCATTTCCGAAACCGGAATCAAGGTGTCCTTATTAGTGTACAATCGCTGGGGCGGAAAAGTCTATGAGAACAATGACTATAAAGACAATTGGTCAGCAGAAGGGCTGCCGGCAGGGACGTATTATTATGAGGTGAAGATTGAGGGCGAGACGACGTGTAAGAGTTGGGTGGAGGTGGTTAGATAGTTCTGAGTTCTGGGTTCAAAGTTCAAGGTTCAAGGTTTTGTGTCTTGTAATGAGGTTAGAAGTTAGAGGCTGGATACTCGAAGCTAGCAATCACCAAATCACCAAATCACTAAATGAACCAATCAATGTGCGGTAACTTCAATCGACTTCGGATCGTGCTTGTATTTGAAAATGAGGGGGAAGACAATTGCTAAAATTAGTGCGTAGCCGGCAAACGTGAACCAAATACTTTGCCAATCTTTTACTCCATCAACAGTAAAATAATCCACTACCCGTCCGCTGAAAGCGCCGCCGAGAAAGGCGCCGATGCCGTTGGTCATCAGCATAAACAATCCCTGCGCGCTGGCCACCATGCTGCTGTCCGCTTCTTTTTT
>JAYWDP010000254.1:0-5670 GCA_043779775.1 Cyclobacteriaceae bacterium | reverse complement strand
GTGCTTTTGAACGGCTTGCTTTATTCACCATGTCAATAATCTGTGCAAGTAATGTATCAGCACCAATCTTCAAGGCTTTCATTTCAAAACTTCCGGTCCCGTTTACTGTACCACCGGTTACAAGATCACCTGCATTTTTCTCGACGGGTATGGGTTCACCAGTAATCATTGATTCATCTATTGAACTGTGGCCTTTTACCACCGCCCCATCTACCGGAAGTTTTTCCCCTGGCTTAATTTTCAGAATGTCGTTCAGCGTTACTTGTTCCAAAGGAATTTTTTGTTCTTGTCCGTTTCTGATAACGGTAGCTTCGGGTGGTACTAAATTCAACAAAGCGCGTATGGCACTGTTGGTTTGGCCGCGCGCTTTTAATTCAAGTACCTGACCCAATAGTATAAGTGTCAGGATTACGGTGGCTGCTTCAAAGTACAGGTGGACCGCCCCGTCCATTTTAAATTGATCTGGAAATTGATCAGGGAACACAAGGGCAACAATGCTAAACAAGTAGGCTGACCCTGCCCCCAAAGAAATCAGCGTCCACATATTTGGAGACCGACGGATCACAGAGAGGTATCCGCGTTTGAAAAAGTCAGCACTACAATAAAAAAGCACCGGTGTTGACAAAATGAACTGAATCCAACCCCAGGTGGTTTTCGATGCTAATTCCGTAAGATGTAGCCCCGTCATTTCTCCCATTGCGATTATAAATACAGGTATCGTAAATGCCGTTGCTATCCAAAACCTCTTAAGCATTGCTTTATAGGCGGCCTCTTCTTCTTCGTTGTCCTTTTGAACTATTTTAGGGACTAATTCCATCCCGCAGATTGGACAACTACCGGGCTCATTGCGAACTATTTCAGGATGCATCGGGCAGGTATACGCTGTTCGACTTTCTTTCAGCTTCTGTTCTTTTACCAAATGCATTCCACAGACCGGGCAATTTCCGGGCTTTGAATATTTCTTGTCACTTTCACATAGCATCGGGCAATAGTATTCACCTTCTTCATCACCTAATTTAGTTTCGGATATTGAATGAACATGATGTTGTTCATGATCGGGATGAATTTCAGTTTCACGTTCCGGCTTTTTGACCGGTACTAAGTTCATTCCGCATTTTGGACATTTGCCTGGCCCATCCCTGACCACTTCGGGGTGCATGGGGCAAGTGTACTTTTGATTGTGTGGATGTTCCATAATTTCTTTTACCTGTTTTTCCTTGTAAGTGAAAAACCTATTGATTGTCCAATAATCCAGGCGATAAGTTCATTTGCCTGTATTCTATTCACCTCTATTTATTCTTCTTAACCAGCCCCATTCCACATTTGTTGCAATTCCCAGGTTTGTCAGAAGTCACATCAGGATGCATTGGACAGACATATTGAGCAGACTCCATCTTTTTTTCATCCATGACTTCGCCGTGATTCATGTGATACGTAAGGCAATGAATGGCACAGGCACCGATATTCTTATAGGTTTCGTGTACTACAGCTTTTACATTGCCATTCTCATCTTTTATCAGGCAAGTGCCGTTCTCAGGAAAACTTACAGACCAGCCGGCATTGTTAGAATAGGGAACAAAATTCCCGTTCTTCCCCACTTTGCCAAGACTTTTGCCAGTCATTGCATCTATCAAAAAACCACTGCCATCAACATAGGCTACTTTCATTCCTGAAGCATCGCTTATAACTCCTTCCTTGGTGACATTGCCAATAAACTTACCCTCTGTATCAGTGACTTTTCCAGAAGCATCTATTCGATGTCCTTTGTAATCTACGACTTGAGCTTGTACAATTTGAATGGCGAATACTAACATGAGTACCGCAATTGAGATTTTCTTTAGAGTTTTCATTTTCTTTAAATTTATGTAGTGAGAATTTAATTAAGAGTTTCCTGAGTCCTTCCGCATTTCAACATGCGTTGCCCCATGTAAGGGTTTACGATTTCTTTTGTGCCGCTTAACCAGTTAGCGCCATCACCATTCTTAGCCATCGGGCAGAATTGATAGTACAGTTCTGATTCATTCGGATGATAAGCCTTTGCCAACGCATAAATACCTTCACTGATAGAGGCCAGTGCCATCCGAGTTTCTTCGATATCAGCGCTTTCGCCAATTTCCTTGAGGCCCTGATTTAACTTTGTTTGTTGAGTGTGATAAAAATCCATTTGTTCGCCCACGAGTTTAGACATATCGAATTTGTTGATGGTCTCGGATAATTTTTTTGCCGCTGCTTTTGCGCCGCCCTGATTGTCTTCGATCAATGATTGGTTCAAAAAGAAGTAATCGGCAAGGAAACCATTGATTTGAGTTTTAACAGAAGGATCCACATTTTCGAACGCTTTCACCTCTGTGATTGCTGTCGGTTCAGCTTTGACTTCTTCCATTTGATCATGGCCTTCAGACATTTCTTTATTGTTGCCCGAACATCCGGCCACAATCACAATCAGTGATAATGACAGGGCACATACAATTGCACGTTTAGTTTTCATAGTCAGTTTTGGTTTTATGTTTTGATTTTTCATCTCCTGGTTTACAACAGTCTTTCATATTTTATTGCTACTAGTGATGGTGTCCTGCCATAGGGTCTCCACCTTTTTTAAGAACGAGTTCACCATAGAGTAAGTAGGCTCCGGTGATCACTACATTCTCTTTTTCCTCAATCCCCTCGGTGATTTCAACTTTTTCAAAATTCTCCAAACCGGTCTTCACCATCCGGGGTTTAAAGGCACCATCTTTTTCCAGTATCCAGACATGAGTTCCATTGGCATCGCGTATGACGGCATCCACCGGAAGCGCAATGACTTTCTTTTCTGAATGCGATAGGATAACCGTGGCTTGCATGCCCGGCAGGAATTCCCGTTGAGGATTATTGATGACGGCCCGCAATGTTATGATCTGGCTACCTTGCCGGTATTCAGGGCTTATAAAACTAACCTTTCCTTCAACAGAAATATTTTCGAACCCATTGATTTGCACCCTTACCGCATCACCTGTTTTTACCAGCGAAGATTCTCCTGCATAGAGTTCGGCTTCTACCCAAACCTGATCAAGCTTTTCAATACGGTACAAGGCACTGCCTTCGGAAAGATACTGTCCTTCCGATGCATCAATCCGGGCAATAACACCTGACACCGGAGAAAGAAACGTTATTCGTGAATCGGCCTTCTTTCTTTGGGCCAGTTGTCTTACCTGTTCCCCGGTCATGCCAAAAAGAATCAGCTTCTTTTCTGAGGCGTTGAGAAAAGATTCGTACCGCTGTTCTTGCAATTCTTCGAATTGACGAAGTGCTAAAAGATATTCCTGCTGAAGCGTTAACAGGGGTTCGCTGTAAATCTCATAGAGTGCCTGACCCTGAACCACCCGCTGACCAACTTCCTTAAAATATAATTTTTCAACTCGTCCTTGCACCCGGCTGCTGACTGCTTCGGTTTGCTCTTCATTCACCGCTAGTTTCCCGTTGAGGATGGTATGCTCACCCATATTTTCGAAATGCGTGAGCGTGGTGGTGATGTTTGCCAATTTGATCTGGCTTTCGTTGAGTATGATAGAACCATCAGCACCGGTAGAAGCACCCTTCTTTACCAGGTCCATTCCACAAATCGGACAAGTGCCGGGTTTGTCCTGAACAATTTGTGGGTGCATCGGGCACGTATATTTTTCTACGACCCCCATAGACTGTGCATGTTCGTTTTTCTTTACACAGGTGAAAAATACCAGTGCCATGAAAAGAAAAATGCTAAATTTTAATAAGACTTTCATTTTAATTTCTGACTTTAATAAAACTCTCACTGTCTACCATAAACTGCGCGTTGTTGGCGAGGCTATCATGTACATCCAGTCCACTAAGCACTTCGATCCATTCACCGGATTGACGTGCTGTAACAATTTCTTTTGGACGAAACACACCTCGTTTTTTAGTAAAGGCGATTTCTTTCATTCCCAGGTCAAGGCGTGCCGATAACGGAATCCACATTGAATCCCTGGACTGACTGGAGAATGATGCTGTTACCAACTGACCGATCCGGAGTGAGTTCCCGGCATTCGATAAATACACTCTTACTTTCACAAAACTTTCACCCCGCTTAAAGAATGGTTGGACAAAGTTTACATTGACCACAACCTCTTCAGGTGAGTTAACGATTGACAATATTACAGGGTCATTTATTTTTATAGAAGCTGCATCCCGTTGATATACATCGAACTCAGCCCATACTTGTTGTGTATTCACAACTTTGAAAATGACTTGCCCAGTGCTTACGTACATGCCTTCACGGGTAAGTAGTTCACTGCTTGATTGAAGAGTTGAAGTTTGCTTTGACAAACCATCACCCGCCATGCCACCATCCATAGCCGGATTGGCAGGTTGTGCTATGGTTGGTGTTAATGTCGTTAAGGCAGCTTGCTCTACAATGTATCCGTCCACCGGACTATATACTGCAAATGAATAGGACTTCTGGCCTGTGGAAGCCAATTGATTGATTTGAGAATCGGTCACCCCCAATAGCTTCAGTTTCTCTTTTGCCCCTTCGATGAGCGCTGAATTTTCCTTATCAGATTTCAGAAGGTAAAGCAGATCTCGCTGAGCAGTCACCAGTTCAGGGCTATAGATCTCCAATATCTTTTGTCCTTTGCGTATCGGCTGAAAATTATACCTGATGAGAAGCTTTTCTATACGACCTCCGAAACGCGCAGGGATTGAAGTAAACCTCCGGGTATCATAGGTAATGATGCCATTGGCGGTTGTTAAAACCTCCATGGGTTTTTTGGCAGGCATTACTGTTTTAATGGCACTGATAACCATTGCATTGGTGGGTTTGAGCAAATAATTAAGGTCTGCTGTGATCTTTACTTCCGCTCGTGGCTGTCCCTTCAATACCAAATCCATCGCACAAATCGGGCAAGTTCCGGGCTTATCCTGGAGGACGGTCGGGTGCATCGGGCAGGTATATTCAACATGACCGGCATGTTCATCTTTCTTGCTGCAAGAGTTTGCTAACAGCAAGAGCAGTGAAAGTAAAATTACCCTGACCTCTATCGCTCTCATCTTATATTTCCAATTGTTTTTCATAGCTCACGATCATTTCATAATACTTCTGAACTGTATCTAAATACTGCATCTGTGTCATGTTTAGCGTTTCCCAGGCATCTATCACAATAGGCAGTTCTTCCTTGTTCTCTTCATAGGCCAGCATAAGGGTCTCATAATTTTTTCGGAGGGCAGGCACAATGCGCTTTTCGTAATTCTCAATTTGTTTGCTCAGTGTATTAATCTCCGTTGCCATGCTGGTGGTCATTCCCTGAAGTTCATTCAGGATGGCTGCCCGTTCACTTTTCATAGCTTCGATTTCTTTCCCCATTCCTTGAATGTTGGCTTTATACATTTTTGAAGACCAGGGGGCAATCGGAATAGAGACCATACCGAACAACATGAACTGGTTCGGCATTTCGTTTCCACGTGCGATCATGTGATTGAAACTTAGGTTGAAGTCTGGCTTTGATTGATAACTTTCCAATGCCAGGTTTAGTTTCATTGACTGAATACTTCTGTCAATCCTTCGAACATCACTTCGTCTTCCCACAAATGTCGATGTATCAGTTACCTCAGTTATCAGTTGTTTTACCTGATTTATAGTATCAATCGAAAAGCGGATATCATTGGATATATTCATTA
>JAYWDP010000253.1:0-5699 GCA_043779775.1 Cyclobacteriaceae bacterium | reverse complement strand
GCCTCCGGGCCTCTTCAACTTTCGGTACAAAAAACTTAACTTGCTCCAAGACTCTTACTTATGTTCAATTTTACTTTTCAAAGGACGCTTTCAAAAGGAGAACTTCAGATCGAAAAAGCCAAAGACTATCGCAACATCGTGATAATCCAAATCCTGATCGTGGTATTTGGACTCACCCTTTCCGAACCCATTCTAGAAGACTCAAAAAGCGAAGTATCAAAGTTTATCATCACGGTTTTTTCCTTCTTTGGCGCGCTGTATACGTACCTTATGTGTGACTTGCTTAGGGATTTTACCAGCAACAAAACTTTACTTTCCATCATTTTCATCGTGCTGATCGGGGCCATTGGCATTGGGATCCTGGCCGAATTCCCCTATTACCAGATTATCCATATTTCCAACCGTCAAGCTCTTCTTTTGACAGTCCATGGTTTACTGTTCCCGATTGAAGTCACGGTGATCGCTTTTGCCATTCGTGATATTTTTTCTGGTGGATTCCTGACCCCTGACAAGTTATGGGGAGCTGCCTGCATATTTCTTATGGTGGGCATCTCTTTCGGCAGCCTGTACGATTTATTGACCATCATTCGCCCGGGAGGACTTGGTGCCAATATCGAGCTCGGTTTTCCTAATTATTCAGAATGTGTCACTTACAGTTTTTGCATTCTCGGAGGTATCGATCCCGGTCTTGAACCAACCAAGCTGATCCGGAATATCAGCGCCCTCGAAGCGGTCTGGGGAAGCCTCTACGCCATGCTCGTCATTGGCAAACTTCTCGGCCTTCCCCGCAAAGAAGAAACCAACGCCAACGGCTAAGCCAGGGCCAATAGCCAACTACCACTAATTCATTAACTTTAAACCTCACTATAAATTTTAACCATCTATTTTATGAACAACCGCAGATTGCCGCTCATCATCCTGGGCGTAGTTGGCATCATCATCCTGATGACCGTTTCGTCCAGTTTATTTTATACCATACAGTCCAACGAAAGGGCCATCATTTTCTATCCTTTCGGGAAAGGTCTTGACCAGGTCAATGTCATCGACCAGGGTATTCATTTCAAGGCCCCCTGGAATGATGTATATACCTACAAAGTCAACGAAACATCTTCGGATGAAAATATGGATATCCTCGACAAGAATGGTTTGTCCATCCACGTTGATATTACTGTGCGATACTTTCCCCTTCCTGAAAAGATCGGATTTATTCATCAGAAATTTACTAAGTCCTATGTGGAAGTTCTTGTCATCCCAGAAGTACGCTCGACCGTTCGTCAGGTGATGGGGCGATTCACCGCCGAAGAAATTTATTCAACAAAAAGGGCTGAAGTGGAAGCTGCCATCCAAAAGGAAACAGAGAAAATTCTGAGTGTAAATTACGTTACAGCGACAGCCGTTTTAATACGTTCTATTGCTCTTCCGGAACAGATCAAACAGGCCATCGAAAACAAACTTCAGCAAGAGCAGGAAGCTCTCGCTTATCAATTCAGACTTGACAAAGAAAGAAGTGAAGCAGAACGCAAGCGGATTGCTGCCGAAGGTGAATCCAGGGCCAATAATATTATCAACAATAGTTTAACTGATAAGTTATTGAAAATGAGGGGGATAGAAGCTACCCTGGAGCTTTCAAAATCTCCTAATTCAAAAGTGGTTATTATCGGATCGGGTAAAGACGGAATGCCCCTCATCCTGGGAAATAATTAAATTCCTGAAAGGACTTCCAAACACAAAAACCCCGATTTACTTTAGAGAAAAATAGAACACCCATGGCAAAGACAGCACAGTTAATTGTAGATGGCAAAACGTATGAGTTTCCCATTATTGAAGGCACAGAAGATGAAATCGGTATTGACATAGGTGAGTTGCTTGAAAAGACCGGCGCCATCACGCTTGATCTTGGTTATAAAAACACGGGAGCTACAAAAAGTGCCATCACTTTTCTGGACGGTGACAAGGGCATCCTGCGCTACCGCGGGTATTCGATTGAAGACCTGGCGGAGAAGTCAAACTTTCTGGAAGTAGCCTACCTCCTCATCTTTGGCGAACTACCAATGAAGGACCAATTGGGCAAATTCGCAGATGACATCAAGACGCATACACTGGTCCATGAGGACACCCGAAAAATTCTGGATGGATTCCCCTCCTCAGCTCATCCGATGGGTGTGCTGGCTTCTATGTTCTGTGCTCAGACTGCCTTCTATCCAGAGTCGCTGGATCCCAACCGCTCGGCGGAAGGTGTCTACCTGAGCATTGTACGCTCTCTGGCAAAGATGCCGACGTTTGCAGCCTGGGCCTATAAAAATGCCATGGGTCATCCGGTCAATTATCCTGATAACTCACTCGATTATTGCTCCCGGTTTTTGAAAATGCTTTTTGGCCTTCCCGCCGAGCAATATGAAGTTGATCCTGTGGTAGCTGAAGCGCTCGATAAACTTCTCATTCTGCACGCCGATCACGAGCAAAACTGCTCTACCTCCACCGTGCGCATCGTAGGGTCTTCCAAAGCCAGCATTTATTCTTCTATCTCTGCCGGTATCAATGCCCTCTGGGGACCCCTCCATGGTGGCGCCAATCAGGAGGTGATACTCATGCTGGAGCAGATTAAAAAAGATGGAGGCGATACGGAGAAATGGATTAACAAAGCCAAGGACAAGAACAGCGGCTTCCGCCTGATGGGCTTCGGTCACCGCGTTTACAAGAATTTTGACCCCCGTGCTAAAATCATTAAGAAGGCTGCAGATGATGTCTTGAAAAAATTGGGAGTAAATGATCCCGTTTTGGAAATCGCCAGCAAACTGGAAGAAGTCGCTTTACGCGACCCTTACTTCATTGAACGCAAGTTGTATCCCAACGTAGACTTTTACTCGGGCATCATCTATCGTGCCCTGGGAATACCCGTGGATATGTTTACCGTAATGTTTGCCATTGGCCGCCTTCCCGGATGGATAGCGCAATGGAAAGAGATGCGCGAAAATAAGGAACCCATCGGTCGGCCCCGTCAGATCTATGTTGGCCAGAAGCTGCGCAAATACGCGCCCATCGAAAAAAGATAACTGATACCATCCCTCCTCTCGCCAGGAGGGGTTTTTTAATTTATTGTTCCAAAACACATGCCGCTTCAAGACGACTTTCAAAGTGCTGCAAGACGTTCAAAACAACTTACGAAACGGCCTTCCAATGAAGATTTACTGAATATGTACGCCCTCTTCAAGCAGGCAACGGACGGTGAGGTGAGTGGTGATCGCCCGGGTGGATTTGATTTCAAAGCCATTGCCAAATATGATGCCTGGATGTCTAAAAAAGCCATGAGTCAGGATCAGGCCATGCAGGAATACATTGTATTGGTTGATCGATTAGAAAGAGAAAACTAACAGCGAGTCAAACCACTTGCCGCTCTTCTACCAACCCGAAATTTCATCAGGCATTCTTGCCGCCGAGGAATCCAGGCATGCCATCAAAGTGCTTCGACTCGAATCCGGAGCTGCCATCGAACTCACCGACGGCAAGGGAAACTTCTACCAGGCACGACTCACAGAACCTGACCCACGACAATGTGCTTTCCAAATCACACAGACGATTTCAGTTCCGAAAAGGAATTTCTCTATCCAAATTGCTATTGCCCCCACCAAGAATATGGACCGCATGGAGTGGATGGTGGAGAAGTGTGTAGAAATCGGGGTGGAACAAATATCCTTTGTCCTGTGTAAAACATCTGAGCGCAAAACGATTTCTCTGGAAAGGCTGGATAAAATCATCGTCAGCGCAATAAAACAATCACGACAAGCCTGGCTGCCAGTTTTATCTGAGATGACACCTTTCGGGAAGTTCATCGAAGCTTGCCATGTATCTCAAAAGTTTATTGCCAGTGTCGATGAAAATAATCCCCACCATCTGGCTCAAATTGCTACCCCGCAAAAGGACTATGCTGTGCTCATTGGTCCCGAAGGTGATTTTACAAAAGAGGAGATCAGACAGGCAATCGCCCATGGCTTCACGATGACAAGCTTAGGGCCCAACCGGTTACGAACAGAAACTGCAGGACTCACAGCCTGTTGCATTCTGAATTTGATCAATGCCTGAAGGAAGTTATTTCATCCCTCAACTATCCCATTATAGGTTCTTTGCCTTAATTTTGAGTATTACCAAATTGAATGACCCAATCCGAGGCAATTAAGGCAATCGCTGAACTGACCGATCAGATCAACTTTCACAATGATCTTTACTATCAGAAAAACAAGACGCAAATTTCTGATTTTGAATTTGATCAACTGCTAGGAAAATTAATCGACCTCGAGAAACAATTTCCGAAATTAAAGCAGCCCGACTCTCCCACCCAAAGGGTCGGAGGCACTATCTCCAAAACCTTTGCTTCCGTCGTTCACCAGTACCCCATGCTTTCGTTGGGCAATACCTACAGCCAGGAAGAACTGGAAGACTTTGATGGTCGTGTCGCCAAGGGTCTTGATGGTGAACCTTATGAATACTTTTGTGAATTGAAATTCGATGGTGTCTCCATAAGTCTCAAATATGAAAATGGGATGCTAACGAAGGGCGTGACCCGCGGCGATGGCGTACGCGGCGATGACGTTACCGCTAACGTCAAAACCATACGTTCCATTCCATTAAAAGCAAATGGAAAAAACCTGCTCGACTCATTTGAAGTACGAGGTGAAGTCTTTCTTCCTAAAAAAATATTCGAACAACTGAACAAGGATCGCGAAGACATTGGAGAAGAAACCTATGCCAATGCCCGCAACACAGCTTCCGGAACTTTAAAGATGCAAGACTCTTACCTGGTAGCCCAACGTAAACTGGATTGCTTTGTGTATTTCCTCCTCGGCGATCAGACCAACATCAAAACCCATGAAGAAGGAATCAAAAAACTTGAATCCTGGGGCTTTAGTGTTTCTCCTACTTATCGCCGTTGTAGAGACATCCAAGCGGTTTTCAACTACATCGCCCACTGGGAATCAAAACGTCAGGATCTTCCTCTTGACACCGACGGCGTAGTTATAAAAGTAAACCGGCTCGATCAGCAGACACAACTTGGTTTTACGGCAAAAAGTCCGCGATGGGCCATAGCTTTTAAGTATAAAACGCAGAATGCCAGTACCCGGCTCAATGGAATAACGTATCAGGTAGGTAGAACGGGCGCCGTCACGCCTGTAGCTGAATTGGAACCTGTGCTCCTTGCAGGCACTACCGTCAAACGTGCCTCACTCCATAACGCCAACGAAATTGCACGATTGGATCTGCGTATTGGCGATTATGTTTTTGTAGAGAAAGGCGGAGAGATTATTCCCAAGGTCACTGCCGTAGATCTTCCCAAACGGAAAAAGGAGAGTAAGCCGGTAATCTATATCACAAAATGTCCGAAATGCAGTACCGCATTGATTCGGGAGGAAGGAGAAGCCAATCATTATTGTCCCAATGAAAATGGATGTCCACCTCAGATCAAAGGCCGGATTGAACATTTCATCCAGCGTAAAGCCATGGATATTGATTCCATGGGTGAGAAGACCATTGCGCAGTTGTTTGATATGGCGTTGATCAAAAGTCCTGCTGATCTTTACGAGCTGAGGCGGGAAGATGTTTTAAAACTGGAAGGCTTTAAGGAACTGTCAACAAAAAATCTGTTAGAAGGTATCCAGAATTCCAAATCAACTCCCTTCGAGTCGGTGCTGTTCGCGATTGGCATT
>JAYWDP010000252.1:0-5711 GCA_043779775.1 Cyclobacteriaceae bacterium | reverse complement strand
ATACGAAGAGCTGGAAGTATTAAAATGTGCTAAAGTGTTTGCGTGGTTAGGTGCCTGAAGAAGTTTTAACTTATTGATTTTTGGATAAATAATTTTTTGTATGGGCAATCTCCTTGACCTTCTCATCATCGGTGCTGGTCCCATCGGCCTGGCCTGCGGCATTGAAGCAAAGAAAGCGGGCCTTCGTTATATCATCATCGAGAAAGGGTGTCTGGTCAACTCGTTGTATCATTATCCGAATAACATGATGTTCTTTTCCACTTCTGAAAGACTGGAGATTGGCGAAGTCCCCTTCATATCTCATAATCCAAAGCCCAATCGTGCCGAGGCGTTGGAATATTACCGCAGGGTTTGCGCCACCTGGGAACTGTCCCTCAATCTGTATGAAGAAGTGAAGACGGTGAATGGCAAGGGTGATTATTTTGAGGTCCTCACTCAAAAAAATCATTACACATCCAAAGCAGTAGTTCTTTCCCTGGGGTTTTATGATCTGCCTTATCTGCTGAATGTTCCTGGTGAAGACCTTCCCAAAGTTAAACACTACTACGATGAGCCACATCCCTACTTCCGTCAGAAAATTGTCGTGGTAGGCGCCGCCAATTCTGCTGTGGATGTGGCTTTGGAAACCTGGCGAAAAGGAGCAGAAGTCACGATGGTCATCCGCGAGTCAGAAATCCGCGACAGCGTAAAATACTGGGTGAAGCCGGACATTGAAAACCGGATCAAGGAAGGGGCGATCAAGGCATGGTTCAATTCCGAAATAAAAAAGATCACACCCACGTCCGTAGAAATCATTACTCCTGCTGGTGAGAGATCCATAGAAAATGATTTTGTGCTTGCCATGACTGGCTACCAGCCGCCATTTGAATTTATGGAGCGATGTGGTATTAAATTTCTGGATGACCCCGATCACACACCGGTGTACTCAGACAAGACCATGGAATCCAATGTCCACGGCCTCTACCTCGCCGGGGTTGTATGCGGCGGGCTAAAAACCAATAAGTGGTTTATTGAAAATTCCCGGGAGCATGCCGTGTTGATAGTGAAAGATCTTATGAAGAAATAATTCATTCTAAAGAAGATGTGTCGCCCTTCGACTCCGCTCAGGATGACAATAGCAAACTGTCTGCTACGAAGTTGTCAGGCTGAGCGGAGTCGAAGCCCAATATGTCGCCAGAAAACAAAATACCAAAGTGTGAAACCAACTTCGTATTCAGTATTCGACATTTAATATTCAATATTTATTTTTTGGTGATACGAAAAAAAACTAATCCAACGGGAATCGAATGCCTCCCCCCAGGTCCATTGGGCGGAATAGAATGTCTGCGTTGACTCCCTTTCCGGTCAGCACCTAATTCCGTGTAGGTATAATCGGCAAAAGCCCCCTGCCTATCGGTCTGTATGAACAGGTACTTTAAAAAATCAAACCGGATACCTACACTGCTGCCCACCACCCAACCATGGTTATAGAAGTGCCCCCCATCATAGCTCCCCAGCATGGTAGAAATTGTATAGGACATCAATATCCCTCCGCCAACTTTGCCGATGGCACTGAGTTGAAAATTTTTTCCTGAAAGTATTTTTAGCCTTTTCACCAGGTTGACCATCAAATGGTTATTTCCATTGGTGTATTGCAGATGTACAAAGTCCGGCGTGACCAAAGTGTCCTTGTCGATGTACTGTCCCCTGATATTTCCTTTTACGTGCATCACTTGGTCGTCCGTGACCACATATTTCAAATGGTTCCAGCTCAATTCAATATCCAGATCATGCTTATCATGAAAAAGCCATCCAATGTTCATGTCATATTGCGGAATGGTCCATCGGTTTGGCTGCCAGTAGCTGTCCATGTCAGGCTTATCGTGGGCCTTGGCATTGTAGAATGTGAAGTCGTAATTATCGGTGGTGGTATTTACAAAATGAATGGTGCTTCCCGTGTACCAGTCACGGTTATAGCCCCACGAAAAATAAATTGAACCTCGAAACATTGAACTTCTAGTGCGCCTCCAGCCAATTTTTCCCAATCCCGACTTCCACTTCCATCGGCACGTCAATCACGACGGCATGTTTCATCAATTCAATCACATGATGTTTTACAATTTCTTCCTCATCCCTGTGAAGGTCGAATACAAGTTCGTCGTGAACTTGTAAGATCATCTTTGTTTGTAGTTTTTCTTTCTGCAGCCAGCGGTGAATATTTACCATCGCAATTTTGATTATATCGGCTGCGCTTCCCTGAATGGGGGCGTTGATGGCATTCCGTTCAGCAAATCCTCGCGTAGTAATGTTGCGGGAATTGATGTCGCGCAAATAGCGTCTTCTTCCCAAAATGGTTTCCACGTATTCTTTTTCCCGTGCATAATTAATGGAATCATCCATGTACCGCTTGATGCCGGGAAATTCTTTGAAATACGACTCGATTAATTCGGCCCCTTCCGTACGGGATATTCGCAGGTTTTGTGATAAGCCAAAGGCGGTGCTCCCATATAAAATTCCAAAGTTCACTTCTTTTGCCTTCCGTCGCATGTCGGGTGTCACTTTGTCGAGGGGTACTTTGAAAACTTTGGCGGCCGTAGTGGCATGAATGTCTCGTTTGCTGCGAAATGCCTCAATCATGGTTTTGTCCTTCGCAAAAGATGCCGCTATTCTCAATTCGATTTGCGAGTAGTCCGCTGACATGAACCTGAAATTTTTATCCCGGGGTACAAACGCGGCCCGAATTTGTCTCCCCTTCTCCGTGCGGATGGGTATGTTTTGTAAATTAGGATTATTAGAACTCAACCTCCCGGTGGCGGCCACCGCCTGACGAAAGTCGGAATGAATGCGCCCATCGGTATGGCTTACCATTCTGGGCAAAGCATCTACATACGTGGATCGCAGTTTTTCATACTCACGGAACTCCAGGATTTTATTAGCAATATCATGTTCTTCGGATAGTTTCTGCAACACATCTTCTCCCGTAGCATACTGTCCCGTCTTGGTTTTTTTTGCTTTGTCCACCAGCTTCAGACGGTCAAACAGTATTTCTCCGAGTTGTTTGGGTGAGGCAATATTAAATTCTGTACCCGCCAGTTGAAATATCTCCTTTTGCACCTTCTCACTGTCTTTCCTGAGTGCCTCTGACATCCATTTCAATGTTTCCGCATCAATTTTTACGCCATCAAATTCCATGGCTGCCAAGACTGCCACCAGCGGCATTTCAACATCCCGCATCAATAAAGAATGTCTTCGCGCTTCCAATTCCTTCAGAAGTCCGACGCGTAATTGTAATGCGACGTCAACTCTTTCCATGGCCTGCTCCTGTTCACTGCTCTCAGAGGCAAGCTGATGACCAAAATATTGATTGCAAATCACACTGAGGTCATGGGAAGCTTCGGGTTCAATCAGGTAATGCGCCAGCAGGGTATCAAACAACGGACCCCTTACTTCAATGCCTATTTTCTTTAATGCCAGCACAGAATATTTTATGTTGTGACTCACCTTACCAATTTTCTCATCAGAGAGGATTGATGCAAAGAGCATAATATTTTTGCCCTCGGCAGGAATAAAATACGCTTCACCCGCTTCAGACGAAAAGACGATCGCTTTAATTTGAAAATCAAAATGCTCTGCATTATCCGTAAGCACTTCTATGCCAAATTCTCTCTTTGATTTCAGCTTTTCGGCAATCGATTTTATTTCGGCTTCACCTTGAACAACCTGATAACGGATTTTCCCTGTAACGAGAGACTTCTTTTCTCCTTCGACGTTGCTTGTCGGTCCGCCGAACATAGAAAGCTGTGATCCGCCCAAAGGAAGGACCGGCGAGGAGGCTGTCGCGGATGCAGAACCAGGGATTGCAAAAGCACGGGTCATCAGATTTTTAAATTCAAGCTCCTCGAAGATTGGCGTGAGCTGGTCTTTGTCGGGGCCGGTGTAGCGCAGCGCTTCTTCATCATAGGGGACTGGAACATCGGTAACGATGGTGGCAAGCTTTTTAGATAAGATTGCCTGTTCACCAAATTGTTCAACGCGTTCTTTCAGTTTACCTTTCAACTCACTGCCATGAGCGACGACATTCTCCACGGTGCCAAACTGCTTGAGTAATTCGGCCGCGGTCTTTGGGCCCACTCCGGGGATACCGGGAATATTGTCAGACGTATCTCCTTGCAGACCCAGCATATCAATCACTTGTGACACTTCTTGTATATCCCACTTTTCACAAACCTCTTTGGGGCCCAGAATATCTACCGAGTTGCCCATATACGCTGGTTTGTATAACCAGATTTTATCCTGAACAATCTGGCCAAAATCTTTGTCGGGCGTCATCATAAAGACTTCGAAGCCCCGGGCCGCTGCTTTTAATGCCAATGTTCCAATAATATCATCCGCTTCAAATCCATCCAGCTCAAGTATGGGAATGTTAAAACCACGGATAATTTTTTTTACCATGGGGATGCCCGTCTTGATGTCTTCGGGGGTTTCCTGGCGGTGCGCCTTGTATTCTTTAAAAATCTGATCGCGAAAAGTCTTGGCGGCTGTGTCAAAGGCGATGGCAATGTGCGAAGGCTTCTGCTTTGTCAACACCTCAAGGAGTGTGTTGGTAAATCCAAAGGGCACCGAGGTATTCAATCCTTTTGAGTTGATCCGCGGGTTTTTGGTAAAGGCAAAATGTGCGCGATAGATCAGTGCATAGGCATCAAGGAGGAACAGCTTTTTATCGGAAGGCATAAGGCGAAGGTAAAAAGAAGGTTCGATTATAGGCTACGATTTTAACATCCTTTAATTATTATTAGATTGAAATATGAATGACCCCTCGGTCGGCCTTCTGGAGAAATTTTACCATTGGGGAAAAACCGATCGCGCCTGGGTTTTCTTACGACAACCTATTCAGGGAGTTTGGAATGATTATTCATTACGAAAAATTGGAAACGGCTGTGGTGATGAAAGATAGCTGGACCGTGGAGAATGGACTCATTACACCTACTTTGAAAGTAAAAAGAAATGAAGTAGAAAAAATACATCTTCCCCGATACCTCCAATGGTATCATAAAAAGGGCCTGGTTTTGTGGGAGTAAATCTAGTATTAAGGACCAGTACATTTAAAAATTTTCCTGGTCCTCAATACCGTAATCTTATTTGAATCTCGCCTTGAAAAACTCAAATGCAAATCGTTTCATAGTTATTTTTAGATTTAAAGTTTCCATTCAAACAAGGATACCATCAAATTGTTTCCCTGAACACGGCATTAGTCATTCCACTCACCGCGGATAATACGGTCATAGGTGATAAAATCAGTATTAACAGGTTCCAATCCCTTCTGTCGCAACAGTAAGGCAATCTGCGCACGGTGATAAGAACAATGATTGACGAGGTGGATCATGATTGTTTCCACATTATTGGTGTACCGATCGCCCAAATAATTGCTATAGGTAAGTTCACGATTAAAGTTATCATTCTTCTCAATAAAATCCTGCCATAATTTTCCTACCTCAGTTGCCATTCCTTCCAATTCATCGAATGGATAATCTCCCCACAATTTATAAACCGGAGGAGCTAATGCTTTGATTCGATGAAGCCAGAGAAATTGCGCCACCAAATAGTGCCCCAGCAATGAAAGTATTTTCTTGTCGCTGACAGATTGTTTTTTCATGCATGCCAATACACGATCATTTGCCCACGCATTGTATTGATAGAGCTTAAGAAAATATGGTTTCATTTTTTTACTTTCA
>JAYWDP010000251.1:0-5717 GCA_043779775.1 Cyclobacteriaceae bacterium | reverse complement strand
TCCCTTCCACTCCGTCTTCAATACTGACCCACCCATTAAAACCAACCCTTTTAAGTTCTGTGAAGATGGCATCGTAATTATTAAGGCCTTTGCCAATTTCACCATGGCGCAGACGCTTTGCATATCCAGTGACACCTCCTTCCTCTTTTCTCAAGTCGTCAAGGGTGCCTTCAATAAGATATCGGTCACTTGCATGCATGGTCACCACACGGGTTGATACGCGACTCAAAAGTTCAAGGGGGTCTTCTCCTGCGAGGTACGCATTACTCGGATCGTAATTCACGCCAAAGCAAGGATGCTGAATGCGGTCTACCAACTTGCAGAACACCTCCATCTTTTGGGCGAACTCCGGATACTCCCAAAAATCATCTTTATAGTGATTTTCAAGGATGAGGGTTATATTCCTTTCCTGGGCATAGGGAAGACAAGTTTCAATACATTCAGCAGCCAACTTTACTCCTTCATCCAAAGAAAGTTCTGGCCTTCGCTGCCCGGAGAGCACCCGGCAATAAGACCCTCCTAATGTGTGGGTCATGTCGATCCATCTTTTCTGTTTTGCGATTTCTTTTTGTCTGAAGGTTTTGTCTGGATGGGTGAAGTCCGGTGAGCAACACATCATCGGAATTACCTTGCCATGATCTTCCACCTGTTTTCGGAAAGGGCGCCAGTTTGATTCATCGGACATTTCAAGAAATCCGGCATACCATTCAAGTCCATCGATATCCAGTTTAACTGCGAGGTTGATCCAATCTGATACGCGCATTGTTCCGTCTTTGCAAAGCGCATTCATGAAAGCTTTGGGAAAGGCAGCTAATCTGGGCATGATCTGCTTTTATGATTTCCTGGATAGCGGAGAGATGGTTTCATCCTTCGGGGGGTTGCGGCCAACGTATGGATGTTGCTCAAGATCGACTACCTGGCCGCTTATGGGTCCGCTTTCATCAGCAAGCCAATAAATCGCAGCGGAAGCAATTTCCTCAGGCCATAAAATGCGACCTGCCGGTGCATATACTTTCGGTATGCTTTTATACCAGCCATCTGACAAGCCCTGTTCTTTCTTGCGCTGTATTTCATTCTCGGTAAGCACCCAACCTGGATTGATTTGATTTATACGAACACCGAATTCACGATGAAGAGTATCTCCAAGATTGCGGGTCATGGTCATGAGGGCTCCTTTGGAGACACTGTAAGCGAAAAGATTTGGCTCACCACTCCAGGCGTTTACAGAACCGATGTTCAAAACGCAGCCCTTTGTTTTCTGCAGATGAGGTAACGCAGATTTTATAAGTGAAAAAGGTGCAATCGTGTTGACATGCAGAATATGTTGAAAAAAAGCCTCATCCGTCGTTTTGATATTCGATGATGCAACCAAGGCAGCATTATTAACTACTGCATCAATCTGGCCGAAAGCCCTGAGAGCAACATCTACCAAGCGTTGAGTCGCTCCGACGGTAGTAATATCTTCAATGTGGAGCGCTGCTTTTTCTTTACCAATCATTGCAATTACAGCTTCGCCCAACTCCTGTTCGAGTCCATGGATAACGACCCGCGCACCTTCAGCCACACAGCGCAGCGCAATGGCTTTGCCAATGCCTGTCGTACTACCGGTAACAATAATCACTTTATTTTGAAGTCGCATTCTTAAACAGGCGTCAGTACACTTTTTACAACTTCTCCCTGATGCATTTTTTCAAATGCAGTTTGCCATTCTGTGATAGGCCAAACTCCACCAATAATTGGTTTTACATCCAGTTGCCCGGTCGCAAGTAATGCAATGACACGCTCCCAAACAGGCCAGTTGTGACTGAAACTTCCCTGAAGCGTGACGTTCTTCTGGACCAGGGGATCGAGAGAAAATCCAAGGGGCTGAGGCCCCCAACCCACTTTGGTTATAGAACCCTTCGGACGAACAAGTTCCATTGCAGTCTTCAAAGTAATACTGGCACCGGCAGCATCTATGACGCAATCAACACCCAATCCATCGCGTTGTCGTGCCCAGTTTGTTGCGTCACCAACAATACTTTCGCATCCAAATTGTCTGGCAATACTCAGACGATGTTTATCGGCTTCCAATCCTACCATGGCTACTTCAGCACCGCATAGTTTTGCAACAGCCGCACAAAGAATACCAATGGTTCCAGGACCTAGCACAATCACGCGATCTCCTGGCTTAAGTCTTGAATTCTCCACCACCGCATTGAATGCCACACAACATGGTTCGGTCAGGCAAGCGTGCTCGAAAGAAAGCTGATCGGGTATATGATGCAGACAGCGTGCCGGTACTCTCACGTAACGGGTCATAGCACCATTCACGCCATAACCAAAACCTTTACGCGTTGGATCAAGGTTGTACAAACCAATGCGTGACATCGGATTATTGGAATCAATAACTGCTGCTGTTTCACTCACTACGCGGTCACCTACTTTCCAACTTCCTACACGGCTCCCCGTTTCAACAATGTGCCCTCCAAACTCATGACCCAACACAACAGGATAGTTGACCGGCCAGCTGTGATCAGCGCTCCATTGGTGCAGATCGCTGCCGCAAACACCAACATTAACTACTTCCAGCAGCACATCGTCATCTCCAATGCCTGGTTTTGCGATTTCACGTATTTCAACTGAACCCTTCTCTGGGGCAAAGTTTACAACCGCTGCAAATTTACTTTGTGAGCTCATGTGTTGAAATCGTTAGAATTGAATGTCTTGTTTCACTAATCTATCACTTTCCAATGATAACTTCTCCAAAGGCGTGCACCTTTTCGCAAATCAAACGGAGTGAACTCTCCAGATCACCGCTGGCAGTTTTAAATGCATCGGCATCAATAGTTAATGGAGCACCCAGCACAACCAAGGGAGCGCCGTACTCCAGACAGCGGACGGCTTGTTCCAAACTTAGTCCACCCACAGCCTGTACTGGAATATTAACGGCCCGCACCACTTCCCTAAGTTGGTCTAGCGGGCTGGGCATTCGTTTTCCTTTTGCGGCTATTCCCCTGCGTTCGTCATAGCCAATATGATGAACAATGTAATCGCAACCCAAATCTTCAAGCCACTTTGCAGCTGCAATCATATCAGGGCAACCCAGATTGTCGCCCATTACCTTGATGCCATAATCTTTTCCGGCTTTGACTACACATTTGATTGTTTCTTCATGTGCCCGGGCCATCACCACCACATGGGTGGCCCCAGCCTTAGCCATCATTTCAGCTTCAAGATAACCTCCGTCCATTGTTTTCAGATCTGCAACAATGGGCGTATTCGGAAAAACCTCATGCAATTTTTTCACCCCATGTAATCCTTCAGCCAGGATGAAAGGTGTGCCTGCTTCGAGCCAATCAACACCCGCTCGCATTGCCATGGCAGCAGTTTCAAGGGCCTCGTCAATTTGTGTAAGATCAAGTGATATTTGAACGATGGGTTTCATATTAGGTAGGAAAACCTAGCGAGGCCAAGCGTTCCAATACTGGTTTTCTCGTCTTTATTTTTGTTTGCAATATACTGAATACGTGAGTAAGTCCAGACTCAATTTATCTTGTACACCCGGCAATGACGTCGAGAGCACAACAGGAACCACCGGATCCGGTGCTCTTTGGCTATAAGTGAAAATCGGATTCAAGAAAGCCAATTTAACTCCGTTCTAATATCAATTTCTATCTTCTTTTTGATTTGGCCAACGGATTGCTTTTTTTGGAAAAATAAAATAATTCTTAATGTGAGGAGAATATTTAATGTTATGACGACAGATTTGTCGGTTTCTGAGATTTCCATCATAATCCAAGTTTGGTGGGACGCTCAACGTAGTCTTTAACTGAAAATTTCCAATTACCGTCATCTTTCTCCAATGTGAATAAAGCTTCATTCACATCACGGGAATTCCCCCCGATAAATACTTTATAGCTTCCCGATTCATTGCCAACGCTCAGATCTTTTCTGTAAAAGTTCAGATCTTCAGAATGAATTGTGAATGAAACCTCAATGATTTCCCCTGGCATCAGCTTTATCTTTTGAAATCCTTTTAATTCCTTTACCGGTCGCGTTACACTTCCAACCATGTCCCTGATGTAAAGTTGCACTACCTCTTCACCTGCTATTTTACCCCTGTTAGTAAGTTGGCAAGTGACCGTTAGTGCTGACTGATTTTCTGATTGGGTCTCCTTAAGTTTAATGGTCCCATAGGTAAACGTTGTGTAGCTAAGGCCATACCCAAACGGATAGAGGGGCTCATTGTCAATATCCAGGTATTTGGAAGTATACTTGTTATTTCGATCCATAGGGCGCCCCGTGTTCTTCATATTGTAAAAAATTGGAAGTTGCCCTACGGATCGAGGGAATGTTACAGGCAATTTACCCGACGGATTGTAATCACCAAACAATACGTCTGCAATCGCATGACCTGCCTGGGTACCCAGGAACCAAGTTTCTAAAATTGCCGGAGCATGTTCGTTAATCCAATTGATTGTTAGAGGACGTCCATTCATCAATACCAATACAACAGGCTTACCGGTTTTAAAAATTTCCTCCACTAATTTCTGTTGCACACCCGGCAATTCCAGTGATGAACGACTCGCCGCTTCACCTGTCATAGAAGCCGCCTCCCCTACTGCCAGAACCACCACATCGGCTTGCCGCGCCGCCTTTAACGCTTCAATAAAATAGGTGGCTGAATCGTCGTTGATGTTACATCCCCTGGCGTAAAAAACTTTCGTTTTTGGAGAGACCGCAGCCCGTATTCCCTCCAATAATGTGATGGACTTCTTCCAATCTCCTGCTGCCGACCAGGAGCCGATCATTTCGCGCCGGGCATCAGCGAGGGGGCCAATGACAGCCAATTGTTTGACTCCTTTTGACAATGGCAATAGTTGTGTTTCATTTTTCAGGAGAACGATTGATTTTCTTGCCACATCCCGTGCTATCTCCATGAATGCTGGCTTCATAACGGTTGCCTTTTCACGGACCGTATCACTATAGCGATACGGGTCATCAAACAAGCCTAGTTCAAATTTCTTTTTAAGAATTCTTCTGACAGAAATATCAATCAATTCTTCTTTAATGATTCCTTTTTTTACAAGATTGGTGAGAGACTCCTGATAAAATCCAGCCTGCATGTCCATGTCAAGGCCTGCTTCCAATGCAAGCGCTGCTGCCGTGGCAGTATCTGCAGCAACCCCATGTGGAATCAGCTCCATTATAGATGTATAATCACTCACCGTGAACCCATCAAACTTCAGTTCCCCACGAAGGAGATCGTTCATTAAAAATTTGTTGCCAGAGGCCGGGACACCATCATACTCATTGAAGGACGACATCACCGTGGATGAACCAGCCCTAATACCTGCCACGTAGGGAGGAAGGTAAACTTCACGAAACATTCTCTCCGACATATCAACGCTATGGTAATCACGACCTGCCTGGGATGCGCCATAGGCGGCAAAATGCTTAACACATGCCATCACAGAATTCAGTTCACCAACGGCTTTACCCTGAAATCCCTTTACACGTGCCTCAGCGATTCGCGACCCCAGATATGTATCTTCCCCGGAGCCTTCCGCTATTCGCCCCCACCGTGGGTCCCTGGTAATATCAACCATGGGCGCAAAAGTCCAATGCAACCCTTCTGAAGATGCTTCTTCGGCCGCAACACGTTCAGATTTTTCGATTGCCTCGATATCCCAACTTGCCGCTGTCGCCAGTGGAATTGGGAAGATAGTCCGGTG
>JAYWDP010000250.1:0-15181 GCA_043779775.1 Cyclobacteriaceae bacterium | reverse complement strand
TTTTCGCATTGGAGGGATTAATCAATTCATAAAGTGTTTTCATAGAGGCCTCCATGGAACTGGCCTCATTGCCGTGAACATTGTAACTCAACCAGACGATGGCCACTTTGTTTCCGGTGGGGGTGCCTTCCAACGCGCCGGCACGCTTGAGGTTATCCTGCCGTATTTGTTCCAGGTTGTTGAAGTTTTCTGCAGAAGTCACAATGGCGTAAATCAGTGGACGATGCTCATAGGTCTCACCATACTGAGTGACTTTAACATTGGTCAACGCATCATCCACGTGTTTAAAATACTCCACAACACGATAATGTCGGGTAAAGCGGTCCCCCAGTTCATAGCCCAGAAATTCTACAGGTGACTGTAGTTTGACCTGACCAACGACTGAAAATGTGGAAAAAATGACCAGCAATAACAGATAATTTTTTTTCATGAAACGGAGTTATTTATTTTCTGATAACAAGAATAACAAGATCAAGTCACCTTTAACAGTTTTTTTATTTGAGGGGTATGATGAGTGAGGTGTTCGCGGAAAAAAATGAGACTATGTTTTGCGTTGAGATAACCGGCCAGGACGTGACGGTAGATTTTTCTATTAATTTGATCGTCCGGAATCTTTTCGAAAAGAGATTTTAATTCGCCCCGTACCTTCTCCCACTCAGTAGTTATGGTGGTGAGCTCCTGATATTGGGCCATGTGTTCCATGACATTTTGTGGTGCTTTAAATTTCAGGCCTGGCAGACGCTGGGATATTTTCAATAAGTTAATTTTAACTTCTTCCCATAGACCTGAATCAGGCGCCTCTTTAATTCCCTGAATTTTTTTTTGCATGTAACGCAACGATAATTGTTCTGCGGTTATGAGATGACTTAGTATTTGTGCTGCCGACCAATTGCCTGGGTGGAGCACCTTATTTAATTCTTCCTGGCTGAAAGTCTTTACAGAATCCAACATTTTTTTTCTCTGGATTTCAATTTCATCGAACAGGTTTTGAAGAGAGGTGTGCATAGAAAAGGGGTTTTTCAAAATTAAACAATGATCTTTATTTTGACATGGCCAAAATCTTTACATAAATTACCCAATTAACCCAAATCCCAACCTTAACCCTAAAAAACATCTATGGAAAACCAAACCACACCGCCTGCACCGAGTAATGCCGGTCAAACGATGGGTATTTTAGCCCTAGTTTTTGGAATTATATCTTTGCCGATAGCTTTCATACCATGTATTGGCGAAGTATTTGCATGGCCGCCAGCATTATTAGCAATAATTTTTGGCGCCGTTGGGCTAAGTCAGGCCAAAAAGGGTGGCGGAAAATCTGGCCTACCAATGGCTGGACTTATCATTGGAGCTATCTCATTAATTGTTGTAGGCTCCATGATATTCTTTTTAGGCAAAATTGCTAAAGAGGGAGTAGATATGATTCAGGACAGTACCTTTATGCAAGGATTGGACAGCGCCTTCCAGCAGCAAATGGACTCTGTTCAAATGCAGGATTCGATTAAGTAAAACCTAATTGGCTGAAAAGCCTTATGAAGGCAGCTATTACTTCGTGTGATGGCTGCCTTTTTTTTGAAATTTATTTTGAAGTAACCCTTTTTACATCATTTCAATTTTATGGCCTTCAGGGATTCCTACGTTGCTATCAATGGTGCGTTGGTTTTTGTTTTGCTATTAATTTTCTCTTACAGTTTTTTTTATCCGGTCTTGGCAAGTCAGGGGTTAACCATTCATTCGTTGTGCGAAGGCCTGCCGGAAATTTATTGCCGCAGCAGAGGACTGTCCCGGGCATTTTATCGAATCATGCATTTTAATCTTGAGAAAGCAGCCGTATTAAATAAATATGCTCTGAAACTATTTATATTTTTTATGATCCAGTTTTTTGCCAGAATATTTCTTTCGGTATTGTACCTGAAAACCAAAAATAGCAAGCTGATAATATGGGATTCCACCTTATCAGCCATCTATTTTATTTACGTTTTTTTCCCTTTAACGTTTTTGTATTACTGGTTGTGGGAAAGATAAAATCATCTCAGAAAATTTATTTTGCCACGCATGATTTCAATCGAAGCGGGCAGCCTGCCGATAAGTTCTCCGTCGGCCTCCAGGGCACAGAATGCCGGTGAGGATAGTTCTACTTGTTCCGTTGTGTTATAATGGATCATTGAATCCTTGATTTTCTTTTTTCCTTTAATGGATTGCAAATACAATAAGAATTTCCAAAGCGGTAAATCACCCGCAATGAATGAGTTGAGAAGACCATCGTCGATTTCAGCTTCGGGAGCAATGTAAGTGGAGTCGCCAAAAGCTTTGCCGTTTGCCAACGCCAGTACCCGCGCTTTTCCCTTCCATTCCCATGAGGGGGCCTTGCAATACACTTCCTGGGGTCTATGGGAAATGAACGTCGAAAGAATACTGGTGAAATAGGAAAATGAAGGTCCGAGCATTTGGCTGCTGGATGCCAATCGTTTTACAACTTCCGGTCCCATGCCCACACTACAGACATTGACAAAGTATCGTAAAGTCTCCTTTCCATTGCTGGCTACACAACGGATTTTTCCAAGGTCAGTAGGTTTGGGTTGCATGGCCTGAAGTAATTGCACAATTTGCTGGGGACCGGATTTAAGAAAACAGGTACTCGCAAAATCATTTGCGCTGCCCAATGGAATTAATCCAAGGATTGGAAGGGTGTTTTCACTTTTAAGGATCCCATTAACAACCTGATGAAGAGTGCCATCTCCGCCGCTTGCCAGAATAATTGCTGCATTATTTTTTCCGGCCTGAAATGCAAGCTCTTCGGCATGAGCAGCGTGTTGGGTTTCAAAGATGTCCAGAGCAAAATGCTGACGAAGTGCCGGATAGATTTTATTAAAGAACTTTTTCTTTTTTTTGGGTAGGCCGTTAAGAATGATAGTAATAGTCATAATGAAATAACAAATGACAAATTACGAATCTCGGAATTTATTTACAGTTCTTCTTGATCACAGCTTTTGCTTCGGTTGCCCCCATCTCTTCAGCCTTTTTGAGATCCAGGCATCCGTCATAATTATTATTCATGAGCAGTTTTACTAAACCGCGTTGATAGTAGGTCTCCGGGTCGGTGGGATAGAGATCAATCGAAGAGGAATAATCCTCTACAGCGCCCGCATAATTCTCTTTTTCGGTTTTGCTCAAGGCGCGATTGTCAAAGTAAGTAGGGTTTGAATTGTCGAGTTCAAGGGCTCTTCCATAGTCAGCAATAGCGCCGTCATAATCCTGGAGTGTGTGCTTCAGGACACCACGAAGGTTATAGGTTTCTGGATCTTCGCCACTCAGTTCGATGGACTTGTTATAATCTTCCAGCGCTCCCTTTGGATTTTCATTGGCGCTTTTCGCTAACGCGCGGTTTTCAAATTTCAGCGGGTCCTTGGCGTCCAGCTTAATGGCCAGGTCATAATCGATGATCGCTTTGTCAAAGTTTCCGGTCTGGTAGTAGGAAACACCGCGTCGGTTGTACAGGTCCGGGTCATTTTTATCAAGTTCAATGGCCTTGGTATAATCGTCAATGGCGCTGATGAATTCGCCCAGCTCGGCTTTGATCACACCGCGATTAAAATATTTGTCTGCATCGGCGGGGCCTAACTCAAGTGCTTTTGAGAAATCAAAGTAAGCGGCCTGAAGGTCCTCCAGGTTGTAGTAGGCAAAACCGCGATTCGTGTAGGCTTCCGTAAATTTTGGATTGAACCTTATGGCTTTATTGAGGTCGTCCAGGGCGCTTTCATCATCTCCGAGTTTTATTTTTGCATCACCCCGGTGGTTGAGCGCTTCAACGAAAGTGGAATCGATATCGAGAGCGACGGTGAAATCACTGACCGCACCGTAAAAGTCCCCGAGGGCAACACGGGTTTGCCCGCGGAGGTCAAGGGCCAGTTTATTTTTAGGATTGGCCTCAAGGATTTTTGAAAAATCATTTTTGGCGCCGGCGAAGTCCCCGGATGTAAATTTTTTCTTTGCGCCTTCAAACAGGGCATCAGGTGTTTGCGCAAATGATCCGCTGACGATGGCCAATGATAGAAGAATGAAGTAAACTCTTTGCATGGGGTCTAATCAGTAGGCAATTTAGAAAAGAATTTCAGGAATTGAGAAGTGCAATCTTAGCCACGGTCCCGATTGATATCGGGAGGATGGATGTTTACAGAAGAGATGCTTACATGGAAAACGCCATAGCGCCTGAAATGTCTAGGACGATAGGCCGGAAACCCACTTACCCATCGGTAGCCCACACGTGGGCAAACCGGCCGAACCAGAACGGCTGTTTCCGACTCTGCCGGTCTTTTACTTTGCGCAACAGCCGTACTTCTGGCGATCAGCGAAAGGATCACGATGGTGGCAAATAATGAGAATGATATGGGCTTTTTCATAACGTCGATTCTTTATTCATGCGAATCTGTCCCTTGGACATGCCTTACAGGCCGAAGGTTAATCGACTCAGGTAATTTCTCTGGCCGTTGGCATAATATTCCCCAACTTCAATCAATCAATTGCGTTTCTTTCGCATATAATCTTCTTAACCTATGAGACCAGCAGTAGTTATGTTCCTTTTGTTTTCAATTTCTTCGATGGGACAAGAACGCCCGTTAGACATGAAGATGGATTTTGAAGCGTATGATCCGCCCTCTTCGCTTGTCGTGGAAGAGCATCACATAGCAAAGTCCAAATTTCCCTTCATTGATATTCATAACCATCAGGGTGGTATGAATACCTCTGATTTCAAGGATTTGATTGCCCAAATGGATAAGCTTAACATGGCTGTGATGGTCAATCTCAGTGGTCGGGGCTTTCGGAGTTCCGGGGATCATCTGGAGAAATCTATAGAAAATATCAAGAACCGATATCCCAATCGTTTCATACTTTTTACCAACATTGACTTTGCTGACATTGACAATCCGGAGTGGGCTGCCCGCACGGTAAAACAATTGGAAGAAGATGTGAAACGCGGCGCCAAGGGATTGAAGATTTACAAGAGCCTGGGCATGTCTAATAAGGATAAAAGCGGGAAGCGCATTACAGTCGATGATGTACGTATTGATCCGGTGTGGGCCAGGTGCGGTGAGCTGGGGATCCCAGTTTTGATTCACGTCGCTGACCCCAAACAATTCTGGCAACCGATTGATAGTTTGAATGAGCGATGGCTGGAATTGAAAACACATCCCGGCAGGAGACATGATACGGACCCGGTTAAATGGGAAACTGTTATTGCCGAACAGCACAACGTTTTCCGCAAACATCCAAAAACAAAATTTATCAATGCTCATTTGGGCTGGTATGGAAACGATCTGAAGAAGCTTGGACAATTGATGGACCAGCTTCCCAACATGTATACCGAAATCGGTGCTGTGATTGCAGAGCTTGGCCGGCAGCCGAGGGCTGCAAAGGCGTTCTTAACTAAATACCAAGACCGTGTGTTGTTTGGAAAAGATGCCTGGGCACCTGATGAGTATGAAACATACTTTCGTGTGCTCGAAACAGAGGATGAATATTTTCCCTATCACAAGCGTTACCATGCTTTCTGGCGCATGTACGGCATCGGATTGCCCGATGATATTCTGAAAAAGATTTACTACAAAAATGCGATGAAGTTGATTCCGGGTCTTGACGAGAAATTATTCAAGAATTAAATACAATTAACCGCAGAGACGCAAAGGCGCAAGGAATTCTTCCGCGATCTCTACCGTCCTCGGCGGTTAAACATTTTTAATGTACGTAAGAATATGAGATAATACATATAACCTCGGAGGACGTAGAGAACACTGAGTTAATTCCCCAGTGCACGTTGCGGTTAAATGTATTTATCATAATAGACTTTTCAAACTTATAATATATGGTCGACCAGCCATCCGGTGAGACTAAACCGCTCACGGGTGGCAGGGAATACTTCGTGTTCGACTAGGTCGCTGCGAAAGCAAACTAATCTGCCCCCCTGAGGGAAAACATCCATCGGCCCATCGGGTAGATGCAACCGCAGCTGGCCCCCTTGCGGTTCCTTCCAGTCAGCATTGAGATAGCAGATGATTGAAAGTTTCCTGTGGTCATCGTTCCGGAATTGATCAAGGTGTTTTTTATAAAAAGTTCCTATGGGGTACAGGGTCATATGCACCTCAGCGGCCTTTAGACTTAAAAACAAACTGCGATTGATAAACTGGATGAGCTCCGACAGTTTAGTAAAATACTTCTTCGTGGCTGCAGGAGGGGAGTGCGGGTCAATCCATTGTATAAAGTCTCCCCGAACACTTTCCAGTATTTGTTTATTCTGCTGTCGGCCGATACCTGCTTTTTTAAAATGTAACTTGCTGTTCTTGAATTCGTCTGATTGCAGAATGGCAATTACTTCCTCATCGGTCAAAAAATGATCAATGATGGCATAGGATTTGTCGGCCAGTCCATCGGCGATCTGTTCAAGCTGGATTTGTAAATCGGATTGCATGAGTTCAATACAAAAATAGAATATTACAAGATGTTTAATTTGAAATTGATAGAAATGAAGAGCTTCCTGACGGTGGGGATGCTTTGGTTAGTGGTCTCGGGCTGTGTGCCCAGGGAGCAGGTAATCCTTCGCTCGGTTAATATTATTCAGGTTGAACCAGGGGATAATGGAGAAGCCTTGCTGAAAGCGGATGCAATTTTCTATAATCCCAATGTGAGCCGGATGAGGTTAAAAGAAATTGACATTGATATTTTTGTGGACGGAAAGAAGGCAGGGAAAGTCGATCAGAAATTCAGTTCTTTAATCAAGGCTAAATCTGAATTTGCAGTGCCCCTGGAAGTTCAACTCAACCTGAAAGAAATCGGTTTACTGGATACCATCCTGAGTTTTCTGGGAGGAAAGGAACACGACATTCAATTTACGGGCTTTATCAAAATGAAAGTGAATGGATTTCCTGTAAAGGCACCCATAAATTATAAGGAGGAATTCAAGTTCTAATTTCCAACCGCCGGATCAGCGGATTGCTCTCTTCGTTTCCTCAGTAAGAAATTCTGTCCAAGATAAACTTTACGAACCATTGGGTCATTGGCCAGGTCTTCGGCAGAACCTTGTCTGAAAAGTTTTCCTTCTACCATCAGGTAGGCTCGATCCGTAATGGTGAGGGTTTCATCAACATTGTGATCTGTGATGAGAATCCCGATATTTTTCTTCTTAAGCCTTGAAACAATGGATTGGATTTCCTCTACCGCAATGGGATCTACGCCGGCAAAGGGTTCATCGAGAAGTACGAAGTGCGGATCCACGGCCAGCGCCCGTGCTATTTCTGTTCTTCTCCGTTCACCTCCGGATAGCACCATTCCCAGATTTTTGCGGACATGTACAAGACTAAATTCTTCCAGTAAACTTTCCACTTTTTCCCGGCGTGCCCGTTTGGGGATGTCGCGCATCTCGAGGGGAGCCATAATATTTTCTTCTACGGTCAGGTTTCTGAATATGGACGCCTCTTGCGCGAGATATCCGATGCCCAGTTTAGCCCGTTTGTACATGGGTAAGTCGGTGATATTATTGTTATCAAGAAAAATCTCTCCACCATTGGGTTTAATCAACCCTACGATCATGTAAAAACTGGTCGTCTTCCCGGCGCCGTTGGGACCCAGCAGTCCGACAATTTCCCCCTGGGCCACGTGCACAGAAACATCGTTGACGACCGTACGCTTTTTATATTTCTTCAAAAGATTTTCAGCGCGCAATATCATGGTTTACCGAAATTTTAAGTCTTTAATTCTCAGTTGTACTCCAGTATTTCCATTATAAGTGTTTTCTTCAATGGTGAAAGCCATGTTAAACGCATCGCCATTCTTTATGCGGTCATAGTATTCTATCTGATCAAAACCAACGGCGTTAAAAAGGAAATCGTTTCCATGCTGACCAGCCAAAAATCGGATATGACGGTCTTTAAAGGTAGCAAGTGAATTCAACACATAGACATTTTTGGCTTCAAATATCGGCCTTTGGTTCTCAGGTCCGAAAGGGGCCAATTGCTTGAGGACTGCAATGAATTTTGATGTGATAACGTCAAACTGAATGGGCAAATCGATTTCCACTACGGGCGTCAGCATTTCATCGGTGATGGTCCCTGCTACAACTTCTTCAAAACGCTGCTGGAAGGCCGCGAGATTGATGCGGTCAAGGGTCAGGCCTGCCGCATACTTATGTCCCCCGAATTTTTCCAGCAAGTCACTGCAACTTTCAATTGCCTGATACAGGTCAAATCCATGGACACTACGGGCAGAGCCGGTAATTTTATCATTGCTTTCAGTGAGAATCACAGTAGGTCGGTAATAACGTTCAATACACCGAGCAGCAACTATGCCAATTACTCCTTTGTGCCAGGAATCTTTAAACAAAACGGTGCTTTTGGCCTTCATCAGGGTCTCATTCGCACCAATCATGGCCAACGCCTCTTCGGTGATGTTCATGTCAAACTCCCTGCGCAAGTCGTTTTTTGTATTGACCTTCTCGGCAAAAGCATTGGCTTCTTCTTCTGTTTTGGAATTGAGAAGTTCGACCGCACCGCGGGCATGGGCTACCCGCCCGGCTGCATTGATGCGAGGCCCCAGTGTGAAAACCACACCGGATATGTCCAATTCATTTTTTATTCCCGCAATATCTTTTAGAGCTTTTAACCCCGGTCTGGGGTTTTCATTTAATTTTTTTAAGCCGTAGTATGCAAGGATCCGGTTTTCTCCATTGATGGGCACAATGTCGGAAGCGATACTCACGACGACCAGGTCCAGGTAATCAAAAAGTAATGATTCATCCGCATGCTTTCGAGCAAAAGCCTGCAGAAGTTTGAAGCCAATGCCGCATCCGCTCAGTTCAGTAAAAGGATAAATACAATCTTCCTGCTTTGGATCAAGCACAGCAATAGCTTGCGGAATTTTCTTGTCCGGCAAATGGTGATCACAAATAATAAAGTCGATGCCCTTGTGGTTGGCTAATACCACCATATCGGAAGCCTTAATGCCCAGGTCAAGCGCAATGATAAGTGAAAATTTATTTGCCTCGGCCCAGATGATACCTTTTTCCGAAACACCATAACCCTCCGATGCACGATCGGGAATATAAAAATCACAATGCGGATAAAAGCTGTTCAGATAACTGAATACAAGCGAAACAGATGTGGTACCATCAACATCGTAATCTCCATACACCAGTATTTTTTCTTTCCGGTCGATGGCCTGCTTCAACCGGTCAACGGCCCGATCCATATCTTTCATTAGAAAGGGATCGTGCAGGTCCAGCAGAGAAGGGCGAAAGAATTTTTTTGCTTCCTCGAATGAATATATTCCCCTTTGTAACAATACCGTGGAGAGATGCGTATTGATGTTGATGCTATTGCTAAGAGCTTCAATTTTTTCCTTGTCCGGAACCGATTTATAAAGCCAACGCCTGTTCATTATTTCTCTTGAAAATTTATGGATCCGGCCTTGCCCTGGACACCGTCTTTTCCTTTGATGCCTTTGCGGCCAGGCTTTCCATCCATGTTTGGTCTTCCCACGGGACTTAGGCCGGAAAGTCCAAGAGATCCGCCTAAGCCGCCCAAGCCCAGGTTACCGCCGTAATTTCTGATGATAATATTTACACCCAGCATGGATCGTATTTCAAGTGAGCGGGGTGAGACAAAAGTTATAGTTCCTGCACCACCCCCATTACCGCCCTGGCCTCCATTTCCCCCGATGCCCCCATTGCCCGCTCTGCAGGGTCGTGCTCCCGGACCGCCACCACCGCCTGGTCCACCAGTTCCTCCATCGCCGGCATCTCCTCCCGAAACATCGATGGTAAGGATGCCCTTTAGAATAATTTCTGTAAAGTAAAGCGAGAGATTTGTGCCAACCCCGCCTTTTGTGGCTTCATTTCCCGGAGTCCCTGGTCCTCCATCGGTGCAGGGACTTTGAGGTGAAATGCCAGGTCTGCCTTTATGGCCCTGAATGCCCTGCACCCCTTTTCCTTCAATCAGGCTGCCGCTATAAAAGATCGCAACTTTCGCATGGATGAAATTATCCAGCTTTAGTTTGTTGAGAATTATTTTAGAAGAATCCTGAAGGATTAAGGTATCCACCACCAGAATATCACCTTTAAGGTCATAGGTCTCTTTGGGTTTCAATACCAGTTTGGGTAATCGAATTTGTCCATGGGCAACCCAGGAACATAAAGAAAAAAAAATGATGGCCTTCACGCGAATCATCCGACAAAAGTATGAAACAAAAAAGCAGTGTCTTGCGAACACTGCCTTTGAAACACTTTTAGTCAGGATTATTTCTTGCCGGCCCTTTCCTTGTCAGCCACTACGCCCTCCAATACATCCTTGATCTCAACACGTTGAGCATCTTTGTAGGGTACAATCCAGGCATCTTTTACGCCCATGTCGCGCATATATTTTTTGAACGTGTCAGCTTCCCAATAGTCGCGAAAAATGCCGATGGTGATCCGTTGGGGGTCAGCAGCATCTTTGCCAGCGGCTTCACCCCCGAAGTTGGGATTGTTGTCAAAATACTTGGAAAGGTCTTTATTCTTGAATGCACCGATCTGCACTTTAAAAACAATCCCTTTTGAAAAATCCATTGGATTGATCGGAGGATTTTCCTTGAGTTGTGCCAGTTCCGTTTGTGCGGCGGTGAGTTCACTGCGCATGCGGGAAATCTGGTCTTCCAACTCAGCGATTTTTGCATTCTTGTCGCTTACAGTGGACTGGAGCTGTTTCAGGTCTCCGTTTTGTTTTACTACTGTATTTTCAGCAGTTGATTTAGCTTCCGTGAATTGCTTCAGGCTAGAAGGGTTCTTCCTGAATTCTTTAGCCTTCTTTTTCCATTCTTTAGCCTCCGCTTTGGAAAGCTGGGCGAAAACCTGCCAGCCGGAAAAAATCAAAGCCAGGCAGACAAACAGTAATCTAGTTTTCATTGTAATGGGTTTAATTATTAGTTAAAATTAGTAAAAAACTTTCAGAATGCCGTTTGAACGTGCCAATTCGATGATTCGTTAATCTGTTGGGGTCCCCATCAACGAATTAACCAATAAACGAATCAAACCATCTTTTCTGGTCTCACCCACTCATCAAACTGCTCGGAAGTGAGCAATCCAAGCTCCACGGCAGCCTCCCGCAGGGTTTTATTCTCCTTGTGGGCTTTCTTGGCAATCTTCGCCGCGTTCTCGTATCCAATGTGTGTGTTCAGGGAAGTCACCAGCATCAGGGAATTCTCCATGTGCTTTTTAATAACCGGAAGGTTGGGCTCGATTCCGATGGCACATTTCTCATTAAAGGAGAAGCAAGCATCTCCAATGAGGCGTGCTGACTGGAGAACGTTGGAGGCAATAACCGGCTTAAACACGTTGAGTTCAAAGTGACCGGACGCGCCTCCGATGGAAACAGTAACGTCGTTGCCCATGACCTGTGCACAAACCATGGTCAATGCTTCCGGCTGTGTGGGGTTTACTTTTCCTGGCATGATCGAAGAACCAGGTTCGTTGTCGGGGATGATAATTTCTCCAATGCCGGAACGCGGCCCGGAGCTCAGCATGCGAATGTCGTTGGCAATTTTCATAAATGAAACCGCGGTTCTCTTCAATGCGCCGGAGAGTTCGACCATCGCATCATGGGCGGCCAGCGCTTCAAATTTATTGGGGGCTGTTATGAATGGATAGCCTGTGAGCTCAGCAATTTTTTTAGCGACCAGCACATCGTATCCTTTGGGGGTATTGAGACCGGTGCCAACTGCGGTGCCTCCCAATGCCAGTTCCCGCACGGCCTCCAAAGCATTGTTGATGCAGCGAATGCTGTTATCAATCTGCTGCACATAGCCTGAAAATTCCTGACCCACCGTGAGGGGTGTAGCGTCCATAAAATGAGTGCGACCGGTCTTTACGATGGACTTAAAGTCATTTGATTTTTTGGCCAGCGTATCACGCAATTTTTTCATCCCCGGTAAGGTAATCTCCATGACCTCTTTGTAGGCAGCGATATGCATGGCCGTGGGGAAAGTATCATTGGACGATTGCGATTTGTTGACATCGTCATTGGGATGGAGGACCTTTTTTTCATCACTCAGCTTTCCACCCTGCAAGACGTGGGCACGATAGGCGATCACTTCATTCGTATTCATATTGCTTTGGGTGCCCGACCCGGTTTGCCAGATCACCAAAGGAAATTGATCATCGAGTTTTTTTTCAAGAATCTCGTCGCAGACTTTTGCGATGAGATCTTTTTTGTCCGCAGTCAATACACCCAACTCGCAGTTGGCCATCGCCGCGGCCTTCTTGAGGTAGGCGAAAGCATAAATAATCTCCTTGGGCATGCTGGCCTCAGGACCAATTTTAAAATTGTTCCGTGAGCGTTCAGTTTGGGCGCCCCAGTATTTATTGGCGGGCACTTGCACTTCGCCCATGGTGTCTTTTTCGATGCGGTAGTTCATATTTTATTTTTATCTCTGTAAAAGTAAGGAATGAATTAATGAAAGATTAAAATCGCAACTTCGTTCCCTCGTAGATTTCTTTTAAGGGCAAGGATAATTCAACCGTCCGAATGATCAATGTATTTTCAATGAATCTATATTCTTCCAATTCCCAATATCCTTTCCCATTGATCCGAAATACTTCTATGCTGATAGACTCTGAATCAATCACGATGTATTCCTTTAGGGAAGGAATGTCACGGTACAACCGGAATTTTCCGCCCCGGTCATAATCTTTGGTGCCAGGAGACAGGATTTCAATGAGCACTACAGGAAGGATCGCTGTATCGGCATCTGCTTCGGATGGAATAATTTCTCCGCAGATGATGGAAATATCCGGATAAGTAAAGAGGGTGTTTTCAGGAATGCAGATGCGCAAGTCACTACCGTAAGGTTTGCATGGGTTACCTTTTAACTGTGTGCCAATGTCAATAAAGAGATTGGAGAAAATTACATTATGCCTTGGGCTGGCGCCGGCCATTGCAAAAATCTCTCCCTGGTAATACTCGTGTTTTTCCGGGGACTCCTTTTCGAACCGGAGATACTCTTCGACCGTAAGTTTTAGTTTATTGTAAACGACTATCGGATCCCGGACTTCCATGGGTTAAAATTAGCCAAATATTGTTTTGTTTTATTGTGTGAGAAACTCAATTTGGGCAGCCCTGAATTTACCGGCAAGGCACTTGCACCTCGTCCATGGTGTCTTTTTTGATGCGGTAGTTCATAGGTTTGGAATTAATAAACAAAAATAAGAAACGAGGACCTAATTACACTTAGCTTTCTCAAATGCACCATTGCATCGGGTTCTGACCTTAAATGGCTAAAAATGGTATATTGTAATTGTGTGCATTCTCATGTATGGGGAATTTATAGTGTCACCAGTGGAATTGGTCATGGATTAGTAAGATTGAGTTTATGGACGAACTGCGAATAATTATGATTTCATCATTGACGGCAACTGTTACGACTATTATTGTTGAGCTGACTAAATCAAGAATTGAAAGGGTGAGTAGAAGGAAAAGTGAAATAGAGGAAAACATTAGAAGGCAATGGAACAACCTCAAAAGGTTGTCATCCAAAAGGGCCTGAGATAAATCCATTGCATGCAGCAAAATAATTTGGTGTTATTTGAAAGCAAACGCATTCGGAGGTATTATGATACTGAAAATGAAGTATGGTTTTTTTCTGTTATCGATGTTATTGAAATATTAACTGGTAGTAGTATCCCAAAGCGATATTGGAGCGATCTGAAGAAGAAGCTTACCAATGAAGGAAGTCAGTTGTACGAGAAAATCGTACAACTGAAATTTGAAGCTTCAGATGGTAAGAAATATGCCACAGACTGCTTAGACACGCCTAATTTACTTCGCCTCATCCAATCTATCCCCTCCCTCAAAGCCGAGCCATTCAAACAATGGCTTGCAAAAGTAGGCTACGAACGTATGCAGGAAATTGCCGACCCTGCACAAAGTCTGGACAGAGCAAGAGAAAATTGGCAAAAGTTAGGTAGAAGTGAGAAGTGGATTCAGCAACGAATGACAGGGCAACAGACACGAAATAAACTCACCGATTATTGGAAGCAAAGCGGTCTAGAAAGGAAAGATGAGTTTGCCATGCTCACCGATATTATATTATCCATCAGGAGTGGACCGGTTTAACTGTTAAAAAGCATAAAAATTTAAAAGGCTTGAAATCGCAAAACCTGAGAGATCATATGAGCGAAGGTGAATTAATTTTTACTGCATTGGCAGAACTATCAACACGCCAAATAGCAGAATCGGAACAAGCGAAAGGATTTAAGGAAAATGCAAAAGCAAGTAAGAAAGGTGGCGCCATATCCAAAAATGCAAGAGAGGCATTGGAAGTCAAAACAGGGAGAAGCGTTGTAACTGGAGAGAATTTTTTGCCACCAGCTAAACAGATAAAGAAGTTGAAACAAAACTTAAGCTAAATTAAAAATTCCCTTCTCCTTTGCTTCCAGTGAAGATTCCCCCATTAAGAATTCATCTACCGCCCGTGCGGCCTCTCTTCCTTCACTGATCGCCCACACCACCAGCGACTGGCCGCGTCGCATATCTCCGGCTGAAAAAATACTTCCTATAGAAGTTTGATAGCGATTGCATTTGACATTGCCACGCTCATCATATTCGACGCCCAACTGATTCAGCAGCCCCTCTTGTTGAGGATGGAGAAAGCCTAATGCGAGTAAGGCCAGTTCACAAGGGATAATTTTTTCAGAACCCGCGATTTCTTTAAACGTCTGAGGTTTTCCCGCTTCCGGTTTGATCCATTCAATCCCGATCACCTTCAGCGCTTTTAATTTACCATGATCATCGCCTATAAACTCTTTCGTTACAATACTCCAATTGCGTTCGCACCCCTCTTCATGTGAACTGGAGGTTCTTAGTATCATGGGCCAGTTGGGCCAAGGCATGGAATCGGTGCGCTCCTGGGGTGGCTTGCCTAAAATTTCTATCTGTGTCACGGACTTGGCAGTATGGCGATTGGAGGTGCCTACACAATCAGAGCCGGTGTCACCGCCACCCAGTACAATAACATTTCTCCCAGCTGCAGAAATTTCTTCCTGGGTTACTACTTTTCCACTTACCCTTCGGTTTTGTTGTGTTAGAAAATCCATAGCAAAATGGATGCCCTTAAGGCTTCGGCCTGGAATAGGCAGGTCGCGGGGAATGGTTGAACCACCACAAAGAAG
>JAYWDP010000249.1:0-15243 GCA_043779775.1 Cyclobacteriaceae bacterium | reverse complement strand
TACGTGTCCGGCAGGTAGTTCCTGCCAAACGTACACCACGAAGCCCATACGCCTATCTCTTCTGCGTTAGCAGTAGGTTTTAAATTCTTAAATGAACTGGCAGGAACTCCACGGCCCACGAGGTAGGCGGCTACCAGTTGCTTCTGCAGCTCCTTCCCATCAAAAAAATCTTGCAGTATCCTTACAGCGTGATACGTGCCCTGGCTGTGGGATGCAATGACAATCGGCCGGCCCTGGTTGTAGTGTTCGAGGTAATACTGAAAAGCTGTCCTCACATCTTCATAGGCTAGGTCCAGCGAAGCCGTCGCACTTTCCAGGTCTGTCGTATAAAATGCCGACAGGTGAGCTTCACGGTAATACGGAGCATAGATGCGACAGGATCCGTTGAAGATGGTGGCCTGGTTGAGAATGGTGGAAGTCTGGATTTTATAATTCAGGTCAACATTGTTAACATCCGCATTCCAGTGATGATGGTTCGAAGGTTTCTCTGTGAAGATGGTGGGATGGATAAAAAACACATCCGCTTTGGCGGAGGCTTGTTCATTTTTCAAATTGGATTTTAGCGGAATACTGTCCGCAGCATCGCGCTTGTCGGGCAATGCAGCCCAGGTGCCAGTCAACTTATAATCCGGCACCGGAGGAGCGGGGCTATCCTTAAATTTGGTTGATAGCACATAGGTCTTGCCTCCACAACTGAAGAGAAAAAAAATAATACCAATGAAAACCAGTGGCCATTCGAATCTCATCGCAACAATTCCCGTGAGATCACCATCTTCTGTATCTCCGTGGTACCTTCATAGATCTGGGTGATCTTGGCATCGCGCATGAGACGCTCCACATGAAATTCTTTTACATATCCATACCCGCCATGAATCTGTACAGCTTCCGTCGTCACTTCCTGTGCGATCTGTGAAGCAAAGAGCTTGGCCATCGCTGCAGCTTTTACAAAATCTTTTTTTTCATCTTTCAGGCAAGCAGCTTTCCAGATCATCAGTCGGGCTGCGTCAATTTTTGTTGCCATCTCCGCCAGCTTGAACTGGATGGCTTGATGGTCGGAGAGATGCTTCCCGAATGCCTTGCGCTCATTTGAATATTTCAATGCCAACTCGTAAGCACCGGAGGCAATCCCCAAAGCCTGCGAGGCGATCCCAATCCTCCCGCCGTTGAGGGTGCCCATAGCAAACGTAAATCCAAAGCCTTCTTCTCCGATGCGGTTGGCTTTCGGCACTTTCACATCGGTAAACATGAGGGAGTGCGTGTCGCTGCCGCGGATACCCATCTTGTCCTCTTTCTTGCCTACCACAAAACCGGGCATGCCCCGCTCGAGGATGAGGCAGTTGATGCCTTTATGTTTTTTCGACGCGTCGGTCTGCACCATTACCAGATACACACTGGCGCTGCTGCCGTTGGTGATCCAGTTCTTCGTTCCATTCACCAGATAATAATCTCCTTTGTCTTCGGCCGTGGTGCGCTGGCTTGTTGCATCCGATCCTGCTTCCGGTTCTGACAAGCAAAATGCACCGATTACTTCACCGGCCGCGAGGCGTTTGAGATACTTTTGCTTTTGCTCTTCGTTGCCATGTCGCTCCAATCCCCAGCACACCAGAGAATTATTTACAGACATCATCACCGAGGCAGAAGCGTCTACTTTAGAAAGTTCTTCCATTGCCAGCACGTATGAAATGGTATCCATCCCACCGCCATTGTATTTAGGGTCGGTCATCATGCCCATAAATCCAAGTTCACCCATGCGGCGCTGCAGTTCCACAGGAAATTTTGCGTGTGTGTCGCGCTCAATCACGCCGGGCAGCAATTCATTTTGCGCAAAGTCGCGGGCGGCCTGTTGTACCGCCAGATGTTCTTCCGTGAGCTGAAAATTCATGATGCTAAGTCGAACTGCTAATTAACAAAGATTCATGAAAATGTTCACAATTCGGTTCGAAAGAACCTTGTTTTTGATCTGGAATAAGTAAGAAGGGGTTGGCGGATTTTGCCACCAAGTCAGATTATTATCTGGTTGTCATAAAAAAGCCCCGACTAATCGGGGCAATTCTTATCTGATCTACTTTCGGATTCTTATTCGTCCCGGCTTCCGCCCAGGTACAGCATGACATAATATGCCAACGTAGTAATCGCACCGATGGCAGCCACTATGTACGTCATGGCCGCCCACTTGAGCGCATCCTGTGCCATGTCATATTCTTCTGTTGTTACAATATTGCGTGTCTTGACCCAGGCCAAAGCCCTGCGGCTGGCGTCAAACTCCACCGGTAAAGTAACAATAGCAAACAGGGCAAAAACTGAATAACAGACTATCATCACCAGCAACGCCGTGTTCCAGGATAAAAACCCTCCCGCAAATATGCCTCCGAAGATCAGGGCCATCATGATGTAGTTCATCACGGTTGCGCTGATACTTTGAATGGGCACGAGCGCCGAGCGCAATTGCAACATGGAATAAGCATTCGCATGTTGAACAGCATGACCACATTCATGTGCTGCCACAGCGGCAGAGGCTGCATTCCGTCCAAGAAATACACCCTCACTCAGGTTTACGGTTTTCGTTTCAGGATTATAGTGGTCGGTCAACTGACCCTCTACACTTACCACTTTCACATCGTGAATGCCATTGTCAGCGAGCATGAGGCGTGCGATCTCGGCGCCCGTAAGATCTTTTGACAAATGGACTTGTGAAAACGCCTTGAACTTGCTCTTCAGCCTGGAGCTTATCATCCAACCTACCAGCATAAAGAAAATTCCTATCCCCATGGCACCAAAACTCATATGATATTTTTTTTAAGTTCTTTTGATTTTTTCAACAATCCGGGTAGTAGAATACCCCGGTACAAAATCGATGGTTTTCACTACGCCTCCAGATCTTTTCACAACATCTGCGCCAACGATATTTTCTGCCAAATAGTCACTCCCCTTCACCAAAACATCTGGCAGGAGCTCTGAAATCAGTGACAACGGGGTGTCTTCATTGAAGAAAACAACCAAATCGATGAATTGGAGCGAGGCTAGTATATGGGCTCTAGAATTCTCATCCTGGATTGGTCGATTGGCGCCTTTAAACCGGCTTATGGAGTCATCTGTATTCAACCCAAGAACAAGCTTGTCACCCAAGGCCCGCGCCTTCTCCAGATAATCTACATGACCCAGGTGAAGGATATCAAAGCAGCCATTCGTAAATACTACTTTTCTCCCATCCAACTTCCATTGGCGCACAATCCCTTTTGCGATTGCAAGGTTCTTTATTTTGTTTGCTGCTTTTTCCATCGGATGAGCCAGTAACTTATAATCAAAGATACCACGCCTCCCACAATCATGGTGAGTGTCTGCCAGGCGTGAAAGATGAAAACAAATGCAGCGGCGTCGTTGTAAGGAATATTATACAACCCAACCATGCCAAGGGGTACAATGGTGTGATAGGAACCTGCTCCACCGGGCAGGGGAGCCGCCATGGCAATGGCCCCAAGCGCGAACACAGAAAGCACGGCGCTGACGCCAAGATCTGCGGTGGTATCAAACGCCATGATAACACAATAGCTCATAACAAAGTACAGGAACCAAATGGCTGCGGAGTAAAAAATAAAGAGCCATTTTTTTTCCAATCTAAAAACAGAAAGCAGTCCTTCTTTAAATCCATGGATGATTTTCAGAAGCTTTTCATTTTTGCGAAAAAGATAAATCACTGCACCGATGCCAATTAATGCAGCAACGCCTGCAATAATCCACCAAGGAATATGAAATCCATCATTGCCCGACCCCATTTCCAACGACTCAAGGAATGTCATCAACTTTTTCCACTCAACAACAAAGGCAGCGGCAATTACCAACAAAAGACAAAGTACATCGACAATTCTTTCAACTACGACCGTGCCGAACGAAACTTCAACCGGTGTCCCTTCCAATTTGTACAAATTATAACATCGCGATACTTCTCCTCCACGGGGCACAGCGAGGTTCACGAGATATCCGATCATCAGAGAAAAAAAACTATTGCTCAGCTTTACATGATTGCCAGACGGCACCAGCAACATCTTCCAACGTTCAGCCCGTAAAAAATGGCTAATGAACGCAATAAGTGCCATCAACAGCAGCCAGCTTTTGCTTGAACTCTCCCATGCTTTCCAAATGAAGTCAGCTTTGTTTTCGCCTTCGCCCACATTCAACCCACGCAAAGAAAGCCATAAGAGTGCTGTGGTAAGCAAGATCATGACGAGGTACTGAATAATGTTGCGTAGGGCTTTGGGCAAGAAATTTAATTTAAAGTTGAAGATACAGCGATGACAATCATTTTCAATTTACAATTTCCGTTATAAAAATATTATCAATAAGTCTTACTTCGCCGACATAGGCCGCAATCAGGAGAATACAGTCTCCAACATTCGTATCATTTCCTGAAAGGGTAAGGTTTTCACGGTCTGCCAGTACCAGATATTCCAACTTTATGTCATTCTTTTCACAAAGAGTACACGCCTCATCTTTCAACACTGAAAACGGTTTGCTCTGCAAAAGTCCTTCACGGGACCTCTGAAGACATTGGAATAAAACCGTAGCCCGCATTCTTTCATCTTTATTCAGACGTAAGTTCCTGGAAGACATGGCCAAGCCGTCAGCTTCACGGACAATGGGAATACAAACTAGTTTTAAATCAAATTTCAACTCGTGGACCAGTCTTGAAATAATTTTGAATTGCTGGTAATCCTTCTGACCAAAATAGGCCGCGTCGGGCTTGACAATATTAAAAAGCTTGGAAACCACCAAGGCCACTCCGCTGAAATGTCCAGGTCTGAATTCTCCCTCCATAATTTTATCGAGCCTGCCGAGGTCGAATTTCACTTGACTGGCCTGGGGATACATCTCCTGGATGGAGGGACAGAAAACTACATCGCATAATGCCTCTTGTAGCAAGTCAAAATCCCTCTCGAGTGTTCGGGGATAATTGTCCAGATCGGCCGGATTATTGAACTGAGTGGGGTTTACAAAAATCGAGCAGATGGTAACGTTATTTTCTCGTTTAGAAGCCCGGACCAGCCCGAGATGGCCGGGGTGCAAGGCGCCCATGGTAGGCACTAATCCGATGGTACAATGACTTAAATGCTGTTGATGAAGATGTGCCTTCAGTGGCTCAATTTCTCTGAAAATATGCATTTCAAGCCCTTTTTTGAAGGGCGCAAATATAGGCTTAATAATTGATTCACAGTTGAATAAGGGGTGGATTTACCGTATCTTTGTCCCCTCGTTTCTTATAAAAAATCATACTATGTCCAAACTCCGCATTCTATATGTAGCTAGTGAGATTAACCCTTTTCTTCAAACTTCCGATGTGTCTGATTTTGTGCGCAAGCTGCCGCAAGCCATGCAGGAGAAAGGGATGGAGATTCGTATTCTGGTACCTAAATTTGGGTTAATTAATGAGCGTAAAAACCGGCTACATGAGGTTGTTCGCCTTTCGGGAATCAATATTTCTGTCGGAGATGAGGAAAAGCCTTTAATCATTAAAGTGGCATCAATCCCCAATGCTAAGTTGCAGGTCTATTTTATTGATAATGAAGATTATTTTCACCGCAAATCAGTCTTTCACGATAAAGAAAATAAATTCTACGAAGATAATGATGAGCGGGCCATCTTCTTTTGTAAAGGAGTCATTGAGACGGTTCGTAAACTAGGCTGGAGCCCTGATATTGTTCATTGTAATGACTGGATCACCAGTTTCATTCCTTTGTACCTGAAAACGACTTACAAGAATGATCCGCTTTTCAAAAACACGAAGACTGTATTTACTATCTACAATAACGGCTTCTCCCATAAATTCAAGGGCGATCTGATGGGCAAGGTGAAGATGATGGATATTGAAGACAATATGCTAGGCCACCTTAAGACGGGTGATTACGAAGGGTTTATTAAATTGGGGGCCCAATTCGCCGATGTTGTTTCTTTTGCCGGAGACAATAAAAAACTGGAAGGATTAGTTAAGAAGTTTAAAGAGAAGAAAGTTGAAACCATTGAGAAGGACGATAACTACACAGAATCATTTTATAACCTGTATACCGAGCTGGCGGGTTAAAGCTGCAGGTGTCTTCTGTTTTTTCGTTCTTTTTCTCCTGTCATGCAAGGATGAACTTTCCTATATAGGGTTTCATAAAGAACCCCGGATCAGCACGTACTATATTGAAATTCCGGTCAACCCCAGCGTGATCCAAATGACCGGATTGCTAACTGAAAACGATCTTAACACCATAGGCCCAAGAATTCTGGTGGGTCGTTACAATGATCCCCAATTTGGGATCATGAACGTTCACGGGTACAGCAACTATGCTCCTCCTCTGATCGCTTTAACGCCTTCGGCAACTGCCACCGCTGATTCCCTGGTCCTTCAATTGACCTTTGACTTTTACCGCTATGGTTCTGCCAGTACATCCAATCAACGTCTACAGGTCTTTGAGGTCCTTGACACCATTCATTCGAGCTTTGTGTATATCGCAGGGGCCGACACCATAAGAAGAACGGACAATTACTTTAATAGTTCGACGATCGCTGTCTCACCCCAGGTAATTGGTGATGTAACTTTTAATGTGGACCCTGTCTATTTTGATGAATCCTTTCCGCTCAATCAGGACAGGGATACGACCAACAACCGAATATTTAAGGTTCGGATCAAAATCACGTCACCTACCCTGGCCAATGACTTGCTGAATGATATGATTTCCAATCCGGACCTCCTCAAGAATTTTTCAAAGTTCAGCGGAAAATATAAAGGCTTTGCCTTCATCATGAATCAAGGTGATCAGATTATCGGCATCAACCCTGCCTTCCGGACACCCTTGTCAACATCAAAAGACACAAAACTTTCTCTTTACTATACTGATGGCGGCATCAAGACGAAAGCAGATTTTCTGTTCAATCATACCACCAATGCTTCCACGGGCCAATTAAACCCGGTAACGAGTTTTACCACATTGAGTACCGACTATGCTTCTACGACTATGAGTGGAATACAACCATATAAAGACATAATACCGTTCGGTAATTACTTATATGTCCAGAGCGCGACGGCTCTTGTGACCAAATTCGATCTCACTAATTTTTATCAATATATTGACACGATTGAAAATGCGGTGTTTAATTCGGCAGAACTCGTTGTAAATAATACATCCACACGGCCACCCTACCAGGCTCAGTTTAGGGTATTGGATCAAAATAATTTCTTCAGGAGTCCTTATATCGATTCACTTGTTAATGGCGTGATCACCAAAGCGCCAGATCCTTACTTTCAAATAATGGGTAGTGTCTTGACTTACGGACTCCCATCATCGCCCACCATTGATATCAATGCAGATTTAGGAGTCACTTTTCCGATCTTTAGAGATACCTATTCAATCCCGCAGCTTTTTATTACCAATTTTTGCCAAGCCATGTACACCAACCGGCATTATCCACAAAGAGTGAAGACATTTTGCCTGATGCCAACACCCAATGAATTCAAAAAATCAATTAATACTTTTGTTTTGGATAAATCTGCCTTTCTGAGAATATACTATTCAAAGCCCGTGATTAAAGTGCGTTAACATGTGTGGAATTGTAGCATACGTAGGCCATCGCCAGGCTAGTGAAATTATTATCAAAGGGCTAAAACGCCTGGAATATCGTGGCTATGACAGCGCCGGAATTGCATTGCTGAATGGGGCCCTGAATATTTACAAGAAAAAGGGAAAGGTCTCAGAGCTTGAATCATTCCTAAAAGGTCAGAACCTCAAAAGCCACATTGGCATGGGTCACACCCGATGGGCGACCCACGGAGAACCCAATGATGAGAATGCCCATCCGCATTACTCGGCTACAAAAAAACTTGCCATCATTCACAACGGTATTATAGAAAACTATGCTTCCCTGAAACAAGAACTTGTACGCAAGGGGCATAAATTTTTAAGTGAAACTGACACAGAAGTCTTCATTCATTTCATTGAAGACATCCGTGAAAAAGAAGGCTGCTCACTGGATGAGGCGGTTCGGCTGGCCCTCACGAAAGTGATCGGAGCCTATGCCATTGTGGTCATGTCTTTTGAACATCCCACCCTTCTGATCGCTGCCCGCAAAGGAAGCCCCTTGGTGTTGGGTGTGGGTAAAGGAGAATTTTTTATGGCTTCTGATGCGACCCCCATTATCGAATACACCAACGAAGTGGTCTATCTCAATGACCAGGAAATTGCTGTTGTCGACAATGGAAAGTTGACAATAAAAAATGTCGCCAACCTTCCTTTGACTCCTTATATTCAAACTCTTGATATGGAACTGGAAGCCATTGAAAAAGGCGGCTTCGAACATTTCATGCTCAAAGAAATTTTTGAGCAACCCCGATCAATCATGGATTGTATGCGAGGTCGGTTAGACTCAGCATCCAACCGGTTAATCTTAGGTGGGCTTCGTGAATACATTAATAAATTGGTCAATGCGGATCGCATCTTGATTGTAGCCTGTGGCACTTCCTGGCATGCGGGTCTCGTTGCTGAATATTTCTTTGAAGAGTTTTGCCGTATCCCCACAGAAGTTGAATATGCTTCTGAATTCCGGTACCGTAATCCGGTGATCCGCGAAGGCGATGTCGTCATTGCCATCTCCCAATCCGGAGAAACTGCCGATACCCTCGCGGCCATTGATCTTGCCAAATCAAAGGGCGCCATTATTTTTGGCGTTTGCAATGTGGTGGGCTCCTCTATTCCACGGGCTACGCATGCAGGAGCGTACACCCACGCAGGGCCTGAGATCGGTGTTGCCAGCACCAAAGCTTTTACAGCGCAACTCACCGTGCTCAACATGATAGCACTGATTGTTGCGCACAAGAAAGGGACCATCACGGAACAAAAGTTTCATGAAATGCTGGTAGAGATGGAAAACCTTCCGTCGAAAGTGGATAAGGCACTAAAACTCAATGCACAGATCCAGGTCATCGCTGAAGAGTTTAAAGACGTGCGAAATTTTCTCTATCTGGGGAGGGGTTACAATTTTCCCGTTGCCCTCGAGGGAGCACTTAAGTTGAAAGAAATATCCTATATCCATGCGGAAGGATATCCTGCGGCAGAGATGAAGCACGGCCCTATCGCACTCATCGATAATGAGATGCCGGTGGTTTTCATTGCCACGAAAGACAGCTCTTACGAGAAAGTCGTATCTAACATACAGGAAGTGAAGGCCAGAAAAGGACGGGTCATTGCCGTCGTCACCGAAGGAGATACGCTGATTCCTAAAATGGCAGAGTTTGTGATCGAGGTGCCCGCCACCATCGAAGCACTGATGCCGATGGTTTCTGTGGTGCCGTTGCAATTACTCTCCTATCACATGGCGGTGATGCGTGGCTGTAATGTCGATCAGCCAAGGAATTTGGCGAAGTCGGTGACGGTGGAATAATAACGGAGGACGGTTTTTCTTACCCCTACCTCAATCTCGTAACGTTCTGTATTACAATAGAAACGACCCATTTGTGGGAGTCCAACTATTCACCCTATCAGGTCGAATTATTTGAGAAAGTGAGAGGTCTAAAGGAGGATTTTCTTACCCCCCTTGGATACCGGAAAATATCGAAAACACTTTCAGAACGAGGTTATCGGTCAATGGAGGGTAAGAAATTATTACCCACCCATGTTTTCAGTATTTACAAGAAGGGTAAAATTCGATGGGAGAGGGTCAACAGACCAGATATGGTTACTGTATCAACTCCCCAAGTGGATGTATTCAAATCGTTTTCTGACCTTTTAAAGATGTATGAGGTTAATCTCTCATTCTTTCCAAACATTGGTTCTAAAGATTAAATTCGTTGACACAATCAAATCAGATATGGCTCAAAGTGATTTCAACGTATCCATTGATGAAGAACTTTACAATGGAGATTATTCAGAAATTAAAAATGAATTAAAGGGTATTCTTACCGAGATAGGATTGAGGTTTGGTTGGAAACTGAACTATTCCGATTCAAATAACATAGTTTTTACAACACCTCCTTCACTTACCTTAAGTGGTGAAACTGTTACAGTGTATTTTGAAACTAGGAAGATCTTCCAGGCACCAAGGAAACCAAAAATGGTGATTTAAGAGAAGGGTTTCGAAAACTTCTTGAAAAGGAAGTTGAAGGTCAAATGCCAACCATAAGCATGGGGGATGGCAAACAGCAAACAATTAATAAATTCTTAAATAGTGCTGGGTCAAAGTTATTATGTGATTTGGACGCTCCTTCAAGCGAAGTGGCAAGTGACCTTAATAACTTCAAAATCACCAGTCGTAAAGACGCAGTCTTTTATATGATTCAGGAGATGGAAGGATGGTTTCTTTCACAACCTTTAATTCTCGACGAATTTTATAACATCAAGATATCAGAAAAATTAACAGTTAAGCATGGTAATCTGTTTGAGCATCCTGATAAGGAGCTTCAAAGACTTACTAAAGGATGCAAAAAGGGGACCTATCATAAAGTCCAACATGGTGTGGAATTATTAAAGTTACTTGATTCAAAGAAATTAGCGATGGACTTTTCTGATTTCAAGCGATTAATTGAAAGTCTTGCTCCCAAGGTCTGACAAGAATATCAAAGTACGACCACACCACACTACGTACGATTGCGATATTTGTCAAATATATTTTAAGACCTTTTGTTCTTTATCAGAAAAGGAACGGTCTTAGTTTTCAACAAATCACATACCCGATATCGCTCTTCCTTTGTTTCATGGTACACAGCATCCAACACCCGAATCACATTGCTGGCACCAATTCGCTCGCACCATTCAAAAGGTCCATACGGATAATTGGTCCCTAACTTCATGGCCAAGTCGATGTCTTCCCGCGTAGCAGTTCCATCCTCCACTGTACTATACGCCTCGTTGATAATCATGCAGATCACCCGCGGCGTCACCAAACCAACCCGGTCGGCCACTACTTGAAAACTTGTATTCAGCGCTTCGCATGTTTTCTTAAGCAATCCGAGATGTTCTTCCTGAAGCAGGCTTACTTCCAGCAGCTCTCGATTCAAAAATGTAGGCAAACCACAAAAGCCAAAGAGGACCAGTTGAATAGCTGCGTTGTCAGAAGTCAGTTTTTTCAGGCTTGTCATCGTTGTATTTAAAAATATAACGGCAGAGCTCCGTTCACGATACAGGTCTATTAGGTGCTGATGCTCATCAATTACAAAATCAAAAATCACATCGCATTTTTCAATTTTTGCCATGCTGTGACTTTCGACGTGTGTGTAAACATGAACATCTCCAAATTTCTGTTTAACTTCTGCCAGGTTCCCCGATGATCCGATAATGAGAATTTTCATACGTAATTAATACAATGCAGAGGTTGAGGCCTTCAGCTTTTTTGTGATCTTTGATCAAAAGTAACACAACCCAGGTATGTCAAAAAATGTCATCTATTCTGCCAATGCCCCGGAACCCATTGGTCCTTATAGCCAGGCTATCCAATCGGGAAACATCCTTTTTGTCTCCGGACAAGTAGCCATTCAAAAACCTTCCGGCAACCTGATCACGGGGAATATCCAGGATGAAACTCACCAGGTGATGAAAAATCTCAAAGAAATCCTGAAAGCCGCCAACATGGATTTTTCCAACGTGGTGAAAAGCACCATCTTCCTGAAGGATATGAATAATTTCCCCAGGATGAATGAAGTGTATGGTTCCTATTTCGAGAGTCAGCCCCCGGCGCGTGAAACAGTGGAAGTGAGCCGGTTGCCCAAAGATGTCAACGTTGAAATTTCCTGCATCGCCGTGAAGTGATATCACTGCTGCCAGCTCATCACGAAACAATGGTTTTACCCAAACCGGCGGCAGAAGTTTATCAAATTCTTGCCGCCAGCACCTCTCACAAAGTCTTCGTGCAGCCTGATGAACGTAATCTTTTCTTCAACGGCTGGGTCAAGGAAGACCGATTCAGGCTCTCCCTTCGTCAGCGAAGGGCTAACCATTACTTACCACTCGTCATCGGGCAAATTGAATCGACATCCTCAGGCTGTCTTCTGTTTCTCGATTATAAATTGTTTCCCACCACCCGTCTGCTGCTGACCTTATGGACCATATTGCTGATCCTGGGCTCCGTTTCAGTTTGGTTTCAAACAAAAAATATCTGGTTCCTGCCTGGAGGCTTTACCTTCATTGCAACGATGCATGCCATTGTGTGGTCTAACTTTAAACTTCAATTAAAGCCCACGCAGGAAGCCCTCTATCGTCTCCTTACCTGAATTCCACCCATCGGGATTTTGTACATTTGAGGATGTATCTAAAATTATAAATGAAAGAAGTTCGCGTCCGGTTTGCCCCCAGTCCCACAGGCGCCCTTCATATCGGTGGCCTTCGCACCGCCTTGTATAATTATCTGTTGGCCCGTAAGCATCACGGCACGATGATCTTGCGGATTGAAGACACCGATCAGGCGCGCTTTGTACCGGGCGCTGAAGAATATATTCAGAAATCACTGGCATGGGCTGGAATAAAAATTGATGAGGGCGTTGGCGTGGGCGGACCCTATGCACCTTACCGCCAATCTGAACGGAAAGCTTTGTACCATCAGCATACCACGAAACTTATCGAAGCTGGTAACGCCTATTATGCCTTTGATAGCGAAGAGGAAATCAATACCATGCGGGATCGGCTGAAAGCCCGGGGCGATCAAAATCAACACTACAACAGCATCTCTCGTATGGAGATGAATAATTCTCTTACACTATCTGCTGAAGAAGTAAAACAAAAACTGGATTCGGGGGTACTGTATGTGATCCGTCTCAAAGTTCAACCCAATGAAGAAATTCATATACATGATCTGATTCGCGGAACTATCTCCATAAACTCTTCTCAGATCGACGACAAAGTGCTGATGAAATCAGACGGCATGCCCACCTATCACCTGGCCAATGTGGTAGACGATTACTTGATGAAAATTTCCCACGTTATCCGTGGGGAAGAGTGGCTCCCCTCCGCACCCCTCCACGTATTGCTTTATCGGTATTTTGGTTGGGAAAATGTAATGCCGCAGTTTGTCCACCTGCCACTTCTTTTAAAGTCTGATGGAAATGGGAAACTGAGTAAGCGCGATGCTGATAAAATGGGTTTCCCTATTTTTCCTCTCCACTGGACTGATCCTGAAAGCGGCGAGCTGGCGAAGGGGTACAAAGAGGCAGGTTATCTGCCCGAAGCGTTAATCAATTTTCTGGCATTCCTTGGCTGGAATCCGGGGACGGAGCAAGAAATATTCTCCATGGACCAATTGGTTGAAGCCTTCACCCTGGAGCGTATCGGAAAAGCCGGCGCCCGTTTTGATATTCAAAAAGCGCAATGGTTTAACCAGCAATACTTACGAAGCAAATCTGACGAGGAGTTGGCTATCTATCTGTCCGACTCGCTTCAAAAGGAGAATATTCTATGCACTCCAGAGAAAGCGATGAAGATTGTTCAGGTGATGAAAGAGCGCGTTACCTTTCCCAAAGATTTCTGGGAACAGGGGAAATTCTTCTTCCAGGCGCCTACAACTTTTGACGAACAGATTGTATCAAAAAAATGGAACCAGGATGCTCTAAAAGTGCTAATGGCCTATCGGGATGAAATAAAATTGATTTCTACTTTAACCGCCGAAATTGCCAAACTCACACTGGAGAAAGTGACCACGGCCCTGGGAATAAAGACGGGACAAATTCTTCAGGTTTTACGCATGGTCATAACGGGTGGCGTCTCAGGCCCTGACTTGATGATGACCTTGGAAATTCTGGGCCCTGACGAAGTTGAAAAAAGACTTAGCTACGCCCTGGAAACACTAAAAGCAAAAATCGCCTGACATGCCTAAGAAACAAGAACACACCAGGAAATTTAAAAAAATAAAACCCAAGCCCCGAGTCCACAAGGATCTCGACGGCCTTGAGGTTTCTATTGACACTTTCGGTGAAATCCGGTCTAACATGAACATTGAGAAAATCAACGAATTCCTGAACAAAAATGTAGATGATAAAAAGTTGATTGAAAGAGATGAGAAAGAGGAGGGGAAGAAAAAGGGGAAGAAAAAGAAGAAAGATTAATATTACTAATGCCCTATCCTATCGCGAACCCTTGTATTTTTTCCTATTGCTTCGTGAGTCTCGGTATTAACGCTGGCACATTCCTTTTATAGTCGCGATACAACTCACCATAAATTCCGATGAGCTTTTTTTCTTCCAGGTAAATGCCAATCGGTAAGTATAGAAAAATACTAACACAGGAAATCAGTGTAGGAATATTTGGAATGAAAAGGAAAAAACCAACCGTAACCAGGCAAAGTCCTGAGTAAATCGGGTGCCGCACAAACTTTAATATCCCCTCCGTCTTAAATTCCGATGACTCTTCAGCAAAACCAAGAAAGGATTTGAGCCGGTACTGACGAAAGGCAATTTGAATCGTCATCACACCGAACGTAGTGAGCATAAGACTCAAATAGCGGACCCAGCCTCTGCTCTCAAAAAAATAGGGAGAGGTGATACTTCCATTCAGGACCAACAGGAATATTAATCCAACCGTCGAAAAAATGCTGTAAATCAGCCGATAAAAACGAAATGCTGGTTCCAACGCCCGCCTCGCAAACTGTTTTACTGTGTCTGCCGCCAATACACTGTGCAAAACAAAATAAAATACCCAACTACCGGCCAGGATAACATTGCTCATTCTGTAAAGATAGTGTTTCAAAAAAGGCTTTTGATCCTATCGAAGATGGGTTAAAGTAGGAATAGTGATTACTTTTGAGGGCTAATTTGATTATGAATCCTGTTACCATTGGCCTGATACGAGAAGGGCGTGTTCCACCAGACAAGCGAGTTCCATTCACACCTTTACAAGTAGAGGAGATCATGCAACGCTTTCCGCATGTCAGGATCGTTGCGCAGAAAAGCCCCGTACGGTGCTTTCGCGATGAAGAATATGAAAACCTTGGTATTCCGGTAATCGAGGATATGCGCGATTGTGATATTCTCATGGGCATCAAGGAAGTGCAAATTCCGGAACTGATCCCAGATAAAACCTATTTATTCTTTTCACATACGCTGAAGAAGCAGCCTCACAATAAAAAATTATTACAAGAGATCCTGCGAAAGAAAATCCGACTCATCGATTATGAAATGCTGCGCGACACGCAAGGCAACCGGTTAGTAGCCTTTGGCAGATACGCCGGTATTGTTGGGGCTTACAATGGACTCTGGGCCTACGGAAAGCGGTTCGGTCTTTTTTCCCTTCGACG